>JAPLOC010000995.1:3813-6667 GCA_026692825.1 Planctomycetota bacterium
ACGCGAAGCGGATCGTGCATCGCGATATCAAGCCGGCGAACATCAGCGTGAACGCGCGCGGCCAAGTCAAAGTGCTGGATTTCGGCCTCGCCAAATTGCTGACGAAAGGGGTTTCCGTCAACTCGGAAATGAGTACGGAAGTGGGGCAGACCGGCAGCGGTCAGGTTCTCGGCACCCCCAGCCACATGAGTCCCGAACAGGCCCTGGGTCAGGAAATCGATCATCGCACCGATCTCTTCAGCGTCGGGGTGATTCTGTATCAGATGGCCACGGGTCGGCTCCCGTTCGTCGGCACAAGCTACGGCGAACTGATCAACAAGATCGTCCACGATCAGCCCGACGCGATGGCCCGCTTCAACTACGATCTCGCCCCGGAATGGGAGCGGATCACTCTGAAATGCCTGCAAAAGTCCCCCACCCGCCGTTACCAATCGGCCCGCGAGCTGCTGGTCGATCTGCGGAATCTTCAACACGAGTTGGCGGGGGGGACCGTTCCCGTTCAGGCCGCTAGTCGCCAATCGGCGGCAGGGCACGCCGACCGATCACTGGTTCGATCGGGTCTCGACGAAAATCAGGCGGGCGAAATCCCCACGGCGGAAGAGGTCAAGACCAGCGACCTCTTCATCAGTTGCGCCCAGCTCGACGACCAGCCTCTCTCTCCCGGTCGCGAGGGTTGGGTGTCGCAGTTTCAGCGAAACCTCAAGGTCCGTCTCGAACAATTGTTTGGCGAACGGGTCCGCGTCGCCAGTCTCCCCATGCCCCCGGGTCAGGCTCCCGCCGACGAAAACTATTTCCGCGATCTCCCCGAGGCGAAGACGATGGTCTCGGTCGTCTCGCCACCGTTCACCAAGTCAGACGGGTGTCAGCGCGGCGTCGTGGAGTTCTGGAAGGGGGCAGAGCGATCGGGGAATTTCTGGGTCGAAAGCAAGCCCCGACTGTTCAAGGTGGTGAAGACCCCCGTGAACGACCGCGATCTTCCACCGACGCTCGACGAGCTGTTCGCCCAGCTTATGGGTTTCGAATTCTACGAACGCGATCCCGAGACCGGCCGGTTGCGCGAATTCGACGAAGCGTTTGGTGATGAGGCCCGCGCTCGCTACTACGAGCGGATCTACGACCTGGCGTACGAAATCGCTCAGGTCTTGAAATACCAGCGTAAAGTCTCGCTGGGGGAGACGATTACCGGTCGTGGCAAACGGATCTTTCTCGCCGAGACCACCACCGATCTCCAGGGAACGCGCGACAAACTGCAACGCGAATTGCTGGAACAGGGGCACACGGTTCTTCCCGACCGGCCGCTCCCCTTAAACGCGGGGCAGTTGCAGTCTGCGATTCGCTCGTATCTGGACCAATGCGACCTGGCGATCCACATGGTCGGGCAGCGCTACGGTCTGGTCCCCGAAGACACCGACCGCTCGGTCGTCGCCCTGCAGAACCAGTTGGCCGCCGAACGGAGCGCGCTCGTGGGAATGCAACGGCTGATCTGGATGCCGCGGAACCTCGCGCCGGTGGATGAACGTCAGGCGGCGTTCGTTCGGCAGTTGATCTCGGACCCCGAGGCACACCGCGGTGCCGACGTGATTCAAGACACCCTGGAGAACCTGAAAGAGATTCTGGAGGAGCGCTGGCGTCGCGAATCGCAGCCCAAGCCGGTGCCAGCCCGGGTCGCGGTCGGGTCGGCGGCACCCCGGGTCTACCTGATCTGCGACCGGGAAGATGAAACCGCAGTCGAACCCCTGGAAGATTTCTTCTACGACCAGGGGATCGAAGTGAGCCTGCCCGACTTCACCGCCGACGAAGCGGCAGTCGCCGACGTCCACCGCCAGAATCTGGAAGACTGCGACGCCGTTCTGATCTACTACGGTCATGGCAGCAAGTCGTGGGTCGATATCAAACTCCGCGACCTCCTCAAGGCTCTCGGTTACCGCAACGGCCGTCCGATCGAACACCAGGTAGTCTACCTCGCCCCGCCATTCGACCGCCGCAAGGAACGGTTTAAGACGCTGTCGGCGGAGGTCGTCACGCAAGCGACGGAGGCGTTTGATCCGGGGATATTGACGGAGGTGGTACGAAGGATGAAGGCGGAAGGATGAAGGCGGAAGAAATGAACGGGAAGGTGCCGCCGGAGGATTTGCGGGCGCGGACGAAGCGGTTTGCGCTGCGGATCATACGGCTTTCGGGGGCTTTGCCGAGAACGATGGAGAGTCAGGTGCTTGGAAAACAGTTGTTGCGGTCGGGAACGTCAGTCGGTGCGCATTATCGCGAAGCGTCCCGCGCGCGATCAACTGCGGAATTCATCAGCAAACTCGAAGTCGGCCTGCAAGAACTCGACGAATCCACCTACTGGATGGAACTCCTGTCGGAATCTGAAATCATCGCCCCCGCCCGCCTCACCGACCTCCAAGCGGAAGCCAACGAACTCACCTCCATCTTCGTCACCTGCATAAAAAATGCCAAAAATCGCGGTCGTGATCAAACGTAACAAAACATAAGACAACTCTCAGCAAACTCCCCCGTCCTTCATCCTTCCGCCTTCATCCTTCCGCCTTCCATGCCCAACCCCTTCCCCGGTCTCCGCCCGTTCCTGGCCGAAGAAGACTACCTCTTCTTCGGACGTGAAGAACAGACGGCGGAGTTGCTTTCGCTGTTGCGACAGCACCGTTTTCTCGCCGTCGTGGGAACATCCGGCAGCGGCAAGTCGTCGTTGGTGCGGGCGGGGCTGCTCCCGGCGCTGCATGGCGGAACGATGGCGCTGGCGGGTTCCGACTGGGAAGTGGTGATGCTCCGCAAGCTGGTGTTCTGGATCCAGGTACCAAGGCGGGGATGTCGCCTGTGAACAAATCCGGTGAAGCCA
>JAPLOC010000996.1 GCA_026692825.1 Planctomycetota bacterium
ACGGGAGGGTAACGTGGATGAAAATCCACGCTACCCTCCTCCAATCGCACCTTCTGAGATTGAGTGGACGTCAACCCCTTCCCCGGACCCCGGGGTTTTCGCAATAATCGCACCCATCCGGGAATGCGGTGTGATCCAAATCCACCGGGCCGCCGTTTCCCATCTGGCCAGATCCCGACTCGACCTTTCCGCCGTTTCACCACACTTCGCGATACTCATGCCCGCTGACGAAGCCGATCGATTGCTGGTGGCCCGGATCCGGTCTGGGGACCAGTCCGCATGGTCGGAGTGCATCGCTCGATTTGAAGGCCGGCTGATCGCATTTGTCGACAGCCGACTGCGGAATCGGGCACAAAGTGAAGATGTGGTCCAGGAGACGTTTCTGGGGTTTGTGATCGGGTTGCCGAACTACAATGACCAGACTCCGCTGGAGAGTTTTTTGTTTTCGATCGCCGCCCATAAACTGACCGACGTTCTCCGTCGGCAGGGACGTCGACCGACTGTCCCGCTGCTGTTTGAAGACTCCGATTCCGACGCGTCGCAACCGCGTGCCAATGTCCGGATGGCGTCGAGCCTGGCACGCAGTCAGGAACGTCGCTTCGCGGAAGAGCGGGTGTTGCAGGACGCGTTACAGACGCTCATCCGGCAATGGATTGAAAAAGGGGAGTTCGAACGGCTGAAGTGCATTGAACTTTTGTTCGTGCTGGGCTGGCCGAACAAAGATGTCGCTCAGCGGCTGGGAATTTCAGAGCAGGCGGTGGCGAACCACAAACATTTTGTGGTGGCAAAAATCAAAGATTTCATCGCAAAATCGCACCTCCGAGAGACCCGGCTGGAGGATCTGGGGATTCAGGAATTGTAGCCGGCACTCTCCGAGTGCGCGGCCCGCTGTGCGAACTCCGTCATTCGACCCTTGCGGATTCCAAAAAACGCCGCGAGCGGAAGTCCGACTTCAATGACGATCGGAAACCACATCGCATACGGGAGCATCGCCATATTCGCCGCCGCCATCGCTTGCAGCGCGATCCAGACGGTTGCGCCATGCGCCGGATGCCGGGCCGTTCCCAGGCGTGTCGCCAGCCAGGAACCCGCGAGTGACGAAACACACCAGCCTGCCGCGGCGCAGGCCAGCAGCCAGGTGGGGTAGCGGGCGACTTGAGCCTTGCACACCTCCAGATCGGACGGATCGACTCCCGGCGGAAAGGGGTGAAAGATCGCGCTGAAAATCTCCACTCCGACAACAATCGCTGCGGTGACAACCAGACCCGCGACGACAGCACCGACGCTGCGCAGAATCATGCGGACCACAATCAAATGTCCTCGATTTCAACGGGGCTCTTGGACGACGCTCCGGGAACCTCCCGAACATATTTCGGGATCGCATATCCCGGGAGTCGGCCAGCAAGCTGCGACACCAGCGCGAGGCCGACTCTTTCCGGAACTTCGAAATGGGCCGCGCCGGCGACCCGGTCGAGCTGGTGCAGGTAATAGGGGATCACTCCCAGGTCGACTAATCGCTCGGACAACAGCGCCAGA
>JAPLOC010000997.1 GCA_026692825.1 Planctomycetota bacterium
AGATTGTTTTGGAAAGAAATTCTGCGGCAGGATTCCCTGATTGGTTTCAATCGCCAGGATTCGCCGCGGAACGCTGGATTCTGATTCAGCCGCGCGGGCTGCAGTTCCAAACAACGGTCGCATCGCGTCGAGGAACGGGAGCGACAGTGCGACGCCGGAGCCGCAAAGGATTGCTCGGCGGGAAAGAGGTCGGACGGGAACGTGAACAACCTGAGACATGGAAATCAGGGCTCGCGGGGCGGAAAAAAGGGGACAGGACTCGATTCGCGACGCTTCTGCTGGCTTGTCATTTGGGAAGAATCAATGGACCGGTCCCTTTGTCTCCCTTACGCAGCCCTCCCTGTTTCTCGATCTCCACGATCCAGGCGTCGTCCGCCAGCAGCTTGCGGTAAACCGGGTGAAGCCCGTCAAAGTCGTCGCAGAAGATCACGATTTTTCCGGCCAGTTCCTTCCAGACCCTCTCTCGCGGAATGATTCGGCCGTCGCCAGTCGATATGACCGTTCCCTTGAAAGATCGATCGGCCTGTTCTTCAAACCGATTGGTCATGACGCTGTCGGACGACTTTTTCACCACTCGCCCGCTCGCATCGACGACGACTTTCTCTGAGTTGATCAGCTCATCATAAAGCAGAATGAAATTGAACGTCTCCTGCGACGCATCGACTTTCGTGATGAGGGCGAAGACGGGTGCCTTTCCCGGAAGGGGGGGCAGCTTGTCGCCGCGACGCGGAACCTCGGTCGCCACGACCGTCACACAGAACAGAACCAAAAAGGCGGCAGCGGGTCGTCGCAGCATGATGGTCACTTTCGGGCTGGAAACGTTTGACTGCAAAGATTGACCGGTCGAGCAATCACTTGCGGCGAAAGACGTCGGATTGAATCACGCTGTGAACCAGTGAACGGAGGCCGTAACGATTGTCGGTGGTTTCGTCGAGAATTCGCTCGACGACGTCGCGATCGGAAAAAGAGACGGGAGTTCCAGTCGCGTACACGATCAACTGGTTCACGAAATGGCGGGCGATCTGCCGCTCGTCCCGCAGCAGAAGACGCCGGTATTCCCGAATGTCGACAAACGCCTTACCGTCGGACAGTTGACCACTCGCATCAACGGGAAGGCCGAGCAGAAACTCATGACGCCCCGCCAAGACCGGCGGTCGGGTGATTCGATCTCCCTTTTCGAGCGACCGAAATCGAGTCCGAAATCCGCCAATCGCATCGTAGCTCTCCAGTGCGAATCCCGGAGGATCGATCTGCCGGTGGCACCCCGCACAAGCCGGGTCGGCACGGTGTTTTTCCAGCATCTCCCGGATCGTTGTCAGGCCTCGCGTATCAGGCTCAACCGCAGGCACGTTGGGCGGTGGCGGTTCCGGTGGCCGACCGACGATTTTTCGCTGGACCCAGGCACCGCGTCGAACGGGCGAAGTCGTCGTTCCGTTCGCGGTGACTTTCAGAACTGCCGCCATGGTCAGAAAACCGCCACGCTGCGAATCGGGCGGCAGCGAGACCCGTCGAAAATTGGTTCCGACGATCGGTTCAGTCGACGTGACCGGTTTTGGCCACGCCTCTGGTCGCTGGCGCGGACGCGGGTTTTCCTGCGGAATTGTGAATTCTTCGAGGTCAAAGTCGCCGTAAAAGTTCGCCAGCGTTTGATCGAGAATGGCGAAGTCGGACTGCACAATGTGGGATGCCGGCAGATCGTCCTTCAAGAGTTCACGGAAAAACGCCCTTGGCTCCTCCGCCATCGAGTCCCGCAAGATTGGACTGAAATCCGGGTACAACTTGGTATGCGGCGTGTTGTCGTCAATCAGACGCAGGTCGAGCCACTGATTCAGAAAATCGCCAATAAATCGTTCGGCTTTCGGGTCGGCGAGCATCCGTTCCGTCTGCTCGCGCAGCACCCGCGAATCGTTGAGTTGTTTGGCATCGGCGAGCCGCAAAAGTTCGGCATCGGGAGTTGAACACCACAGAAAATACGAAAGCCGACTGGCGAGCGCGTAGTCGTCAAGCTGACCCGCAGATTCCCGCAAAAACAGGAAGTCGGGAGAGCAGAGCGCCGCTTGATAAGCCGAGATCATTCCTTCTTCGAACGAAGCGCCGGCCTCGAATCGATCGCGGGCGATCGTGACGAATTCTTCGACGTCTTCGGGTGCCATTGGACGCCGGAAGGCCAGAGGCAGGAAATCGGCGAGCAGCCGTTTCGCGTCGGCAACGGGTTCGGGGGAAGAGACCGTCCACGTCTGTTGATGTCGGGGCTGCAGAACGAAACTCTGGGGACCGCCACGAAATTGCCCGATAGGACGTCGTGCCGGACGAGTCGCCCCGGCTCTTTCTTCGAATCGTGCGAGCGGGAGTTCACCGAACAGCCGTCGATATCCGATTTCGGGCCAAGAGTCCAGAAGCGGTCCCTCGACTTCCAGCCAGTCGATTGCGACACCGTCGCCAACGTACTTGTCCATCTTGTTCCAGGGAATCCCCTGCCAGTCGTGCAGCACCGACGCGGGCTGGAA
>JAPLOC010000998.1:0-761 GCA_026692825.1 Planctomycetota bacterium
CGCCTGTCGCATGGCGAACTCGCGTAATCCCCGACCGATCCAGTGGGTTCTGGCGACCTACGCTGACGCGGCGGAGGCGGGCTCTCCCCCGCTCGCCACGCTCTTTGAACTCGCCAGCGAACTCGAATTCTGGGGCGTATTGATCGATACCTGGAACAAGTCTGGCCCCGCGCTGCCAACCCAACTCGACGAGTGCGAATTGCGAACGCTGGCTGGTCTCGCCGGACATCATCAATTGCAGTTCGCACTCGCCGGTCGATTGCGGTTGGACGACATTGCGCTGCTCCGCCGGATCGCACCGGAGATTGTCGGAATCCGGTCGGCCGGCTGCGTCGCGGGGGATCGGACGGGCGAAATCGTCTCCAGCCGGGTCCGTGAGTTCGGAGTTGCCCTCTGCGCCCCGCAGTCGACAGCGACCGAGGCCAACCACTCCGCAAACTTAAAACAACCGGCGAACGGGTGAACGCGTCGTGTGGAATCCGAGACTTCCGGCTCAATGACAAACCCCAGCACGCCAGCACCACGGGAGGGCGAGGCTCCCGCCGAGCCGCCACTGCGTCTTCATGGAGAATTCAGCGTGTCTGGAACGCAATCGCCGCCAGTTCCTCAGAAGCCGCGCCTCCTATCGCAAAACAGCGTTCCCCAGGCGGCAATCGCCCCAAGTTTTCCAGGCATGGCAGCCGTCGCTCTCCTGTGGATCGTGGGCTTCCTCGTCTTTTTTTTCCGAACGGAACTCTCGAACAACCGTTCGACCGACCGCA
>JAPLOC010000998.1:771-2134 GCA_026692825.1 Planctomycetota bacterium
GGTCTCCCCCGAACTGATTGCGGGACCATTTTCCGAGACACCCCGCGGCGAAGGCGGACGAGCAGCGTCGGTCGCGTGGTCCCATCTCGCCGACCGGGTCGATTTCGTCGGCTATGCGTTCCTCATCCTCAGCGCGGCGGCGGGCTGGGGTCAGTTGATTCTCACGGCTCTCCGCGGAGTCCGTCCGCGTGGTCTGGTGGAGTCAGAGGTGCTGGGGATCGGACTGGGACTAATCGCTGTCTCGCTGTCGACTCTCGCCCTCGGCTTGGCCGGGATTGTCGACCAGCGCGTCGGGTGGGGAGTGATCGCCTTGGGAATGCTGCTCAACGTGGTCCTCCGGGCGTTTCTGCCGCGGCAACAGACTACTGGGGGCCACCCATTCCCGCGCGACGTTTCGGGTCGGGGACGGGGCTGGCTGTTCGCGGCCACGGCCACTCCCTTCCTGTTCATCATGCTGTTGGGATCGCTGCTTCCATCGAGTGATTTCGACGTCAATGAATACCATTTTCAAGGACCAAAGGAATATCTCCAGGCGGGACGGATCGCCTTCCTGCCGCACAACGTCTATACCAGTTTTCCGTTCGCGACGGAAATGCTGACGCTGTTCTCAATGACGGTTCGGGGGGACTGGTACCGCGGCGCGGTCGTGGGAAAGTGCGTTCTCGCGTGCTTCACTCCGTTGACCGCCGCCGCCCTGTTCGCGCTCGGCCGACGCGTGTTCAATCCCCTGGCCGGCGGACTGGCGGCGATTGTCTGGCTCTCGGCCCCCTGGGCCTATCGCATCAGCGCCATCGCGTATGCGGAAGGGGGATTGTGTTTCTATGTGACGGCGGCCCTGCTGGGATACGTTCTCTGGTATCAGGGGCGTCGCGAACTGGCGGACGTGGTAATCGAACCTGCGAACCCGAATTTCAACACACAATCAGCCGCCACGGGGAAACTCGACGAACGGCTCGACTGGAGCGGTCCGCTCTTGACCGGCTTGTTCGCCGGGGGGGCGATGTCATGCAAATATCCTGGCTTGGTTTCCTCAGTTGCGCCCTTGTTATGCGCAATGATGTGGACTCTTGGGACGCAACGAAGGGGGCCGGGGCTGAGTGGAAATCCCGCTCCGACCAGTGCCTGGCGACGCTGGCGCGGTGTCGTGATTTTTCTGGCCGGGGTCGCACTGACTGTCGGACCGTGGCTGCTCAAGAATCTGGTTGAAACAGGCAACCCGGTCTATCCCCTGGGATGGACGATTTTTGGTGGTACCGACTGGAACGCCGACCTCAACGCGCGGTGGCGGAAAGCACACAGCTCCAGCGATTTTTCCCCGGGAAGTGTCGTCGCCCTGCTGCTGGAGATCGCGTTCAAGAACGAT
>JAPLOC010000999.1 GCA_026692825.1 Planctomycetota bacterium
CATCTTGTTTGTCGACGCGCAGGCCAAGCTCACCCAGAATCAACCCGAGCATGCGCTGGCACTCGTCGAGTCGCTCCACGCCCGCAACCCGAATTTCATGGGACTCAACGATCTGTTGGGAAAACTGGTCAATCGGCTGACCGGGGCGGCCGTCGCGGCGGCCGACTTTCGCCAGGCGCGTTTCTTCATCAAACGCGCGGGGCGTCTCAACGCGAATCATCCCGCCGTGGTCGACTGGACGGACCGGCTGACGCAGCAGGGACGTGACTTGTTACAGCAGGCGATCGCAGCGGAATCCGCCGGCGACCGCCGCAAGGCGTGCGATCTCGCCGAACAGACGGCCCGTGTCTGGCCCAACCTGCAAGAGCTGGTGACTCCCTACGCGAGAATCTCCAACCGCTGGCAGCGGCTGCGAGTGGGAGTCGTCGATCTGGCCGCGGTGAATCCCAGCCCGAATCTACTGGTCCCCGGGTACGCCGACATTCGCCAGAGGCAACTCACTTCCGCCCCCATGTTCCAGCCCTTCCGTCTCGATGACCGGGTGGTGCGTTTCAAATCCCGGTTTCTGACCGATTGGGAACCACGCGATCTGGGACATACCGTCCACATGCGGCTGCGACCGTGGCAGATGTCAGCCGACTCCCAACCCCTGCTGACGGCGTTTGATCTTTCGCAAATGTTCGCCGACCGGATTCTCCCGGGAAACCCCAAGTACGATGCCCGACTGGGG
Source organism: Planctomycetota bacterium (assembly GCA_026692825.1). GTDB lineage: Bacteria > Planctomycetota > Planctomycetia > Planctomycetales > Planctomycetaceae > UBA10511. Next base: position 731 of record JAPLOC010000999.1, read on the forward strand.
GCGATGGTTGAACGCGTGGAGATCGACGGTCCGTTTGAAGTCTCGATTCACCTGGCCCAGGTTCCCTTGCGGCCCGAGGTCTTGTTGGCCCTGCCGGTCGAAACGCGGTCGGTGGATACGGGGGACGGTGAATCCGATACCCCCGCGTCTCTCGGATCCTCGTCGGCGGCCTTTCCATTTCTGCCGGAGTCTTCCACCGCCGACACCAGAGACTACCGCCGATCGTTTCAGCAGCCCGATGGGTTGCCCGAATATCATGTCGCGGAAGTGATCGAGCGACAGTATCCCGATTACGAGTCGGCGATTCAGGGAATCATGCGGGGAGATGTGGTCTTTCTGCCTCGAATCCCCCTCTCCACCATTCGGCAACTGGAACCACGCAAGGAGTATTTCGTTCAGGCGTATGCTCTGCCGACGACCCATTTTCTCTCGCTGAACCATCGGCGACCGGTGTTGCGGTTGCGATCGTTCCGGCGGGCGCTGGTGTATGCGCTCGATCGGACCCGTGTGTTGCAGGATGTGTTTCTGAATGAGCCTCCGGGCGAGCTGGGGCGGCTGACATCAGCTCCCTGGGCGACTCGCAGTTACGCGTATTCGCCTGTCGTGCCGCCGCACCAGTTCGATGTATCGCTCGCGTTTTCCCTGGCCCACACGGCGGAACGGGAATTGGACGCTCCGTTGCCCGAGTTGAAAGTGCTATGCCCTTCTGACCCGGAAATTGTCGCGGCCTGTCAGGCGATTCTGGCGGCGTGGAAGCGGATTGGAGTGCAGGCGACATTGACCACGCTGGGTCCGAACGACCCCGCGCCGTCGGTGGTGGGTGACGATTGGGACATCGTGTATCGGGCGACAACCCTGGCGGAACCGGCCGCCGAACTCGCGCCGTTATTGACCCACAG
>JAPLOC010001000.1 GCA_026692825.1 Planctomycetota bacterium
GGACGTAGGCACTGTGTTCCAGGATCTGGTGAACATTCATCCGGCGTTCAATGCGGCGACGCAGCGTATTGATCTTGTACGCCGAAAAGTCGTGGCTGGTCCGGTTGCGCAGCAGAATCAGAATCTTCTGCAAAGGCTCATTGGGAACCGGTCGCTCCTCCACGAACGGGGCCTCGTGAATGAACGGGCCGCGGATGTACGAGAGCAACTTGGGCGGCATCGATTCGGGGGCGAGCACGTAATCGGCCAATCCGGTGGCGATGGCGCTCGCGGGCATGCCGGCGTATTTTGCCGACCGCGGCTCTTCCACCATCACCATTCCCGATTCCTCCTTGATAGCCCGCAATCCGATGGAGCCGTCGCCGCCGGTTCCCGACAGGATGATGCCAATCGCCCGTTCGCGGAGGTCGGCGGCCAGAGATTGAAAGAAATAGTCGATCGGCAGCTTCGGAGATTCACTCGTGGACGATTCCATCCGGTGCAGCACGCCGTTGAGGACGGCCAATTGGGCACCTGGGGTCGCGACGAAAATCTGGTTCGGCACCAGTTGAATTCCATCGGTCGCCTCGACGACGGGGACTTTCGTCGATCGGCTCAGCAACTCCGGCAGCAGGCTGGTGTGCCCCGGATGCTGGTGGGTCATGACGACAAATGCCATTCCGGTGTCGACGGGCATCGCGCCGAACAATGCCTGGAGCGCTTCGAGACCTCCCGCACTGGCCCCGATTCCCACGACAGGGAAATTGGCGGGCAGATGAGACTGGTTGGATTCCGGACGGGGTTTTGCAGTTCCCGATCGTTTTCGCCCCGACGGGGACGTTTCCGACCCGACCGCCGGTCGCCGGGGCACGGTCGACTTTGGCTCGCCACGGGAGCCGTCGCGCTGGGCGGCGGCGGCATTGGCCGCGACTCTGCGGTCGTGCGGCGGCTTGGTCTTCTTCGGCATATGTCGTCGGGCGCAATACCGAATTTCGGACTTCGGTTTGACTGCGATGGGGGGGGAAACGTTGAGTCTACCAGACCGACCGATGGCAGGACATGGTGGATTCCACCAGGGAGAAAATGGTGACTTGTTCGATTTTTTCGCGATCGCGGATGCCGCACAATAACCAGCCCCCGGGACTATTGAGGCGACGTGGACTCAACGCGTCGGAGTCTGGGTTCCGCGCGGACGCGACCGGGCCGCGTGTTGCCGTGGTTGAAGTCACATTGTCGGCTGGCTGGTAAACACAGGGAGTTCGTGATGCGCGTTTTGATTGCGGATGGCGACATGCCGTTTCTGGGGATGTTGCAGTCGTTTCTGCGTGACGGCGGCCACGAGATCGAAGTCGCCGCGGATGGACTGGGGTGCCGGTCGGTTCTGCGGAATTTCATCCCCGAAGTGCTGGTGATCGAGCGCGATCTGCTGTGGGGGGGCAGCGATGGCGTGCTGGCCGTGATGCGCGATGACCCCGACTTGGGTGAGGTTCCGGTCATTCTGATCACAAACCGGCGCGGCGACGTGCGACCCGACTGGTGCGCAACTCCCCCGATCGCGAGCAGTCTGCAGAAGCCGTTTCGTCTGAGCGCGTTACTGCGCGAGGCGGCGGCCGCCATTCAACAGGGGCAGACCAATGGTTTCGGTCGGGCGCATTGTCAATCGGAGGAAGCCGATCATCAAAGCGATTTCGCCACCAGTCGTGCCGTGCTGTCGACCCGTTAAGGAACCGTTATCATGATCCTCCCGAGTTCCGTTGACGTTTCCGTCGTTGACCATCCCCCACCGGCCACAAAGCGATTTTGGAGGGAGTGGGGAGAGGGAACCGTCGCGCGCGACAAATCTTCGATTGCCAACCTGAGCGCCACCGCGATCAAGGCGATGACGGAGGAGGAGCTTGCCCGTTTGATTCTCGCGGCCGAGTTGCCGCAGAGAATGTACCCCGATCTTGAGCGACGGCTGCAGTGGCTGGAACGTCCCACGCTGCAACGGTTGGCGTTTCTGGCGCGGCACTGTTGCCAGAATGAGAATTGGGGCCTCTGATCCAGTCGAATTCGAAAAGCAATTGGCTCTCGAAACGGTGTGAGAGGAAGACCCATAATCGATTGCTGTACCACTGCCTGCACTGCGGCAAGGTCGTCAGTCGCGAACTGCACCAAGCGGCTCCACGCCGCTGCGAAGACGGTCGTGGATGAAGTGGAGGCCGCGGAGCCGGAGGCATCCACCGCGCCGGGTCCAACTCAAACGGGCCCAGGTGGGACAGGCCCGTTGCGCGTCCTGTTGCGGCGGCTGGGAACGATTTGACGGCATCAGCCCGCTCTCGGGCAAAATTGGGTGGCACGACCAGTGA
>JAPLOC010001001.1:0-388 GCA_026692825.1 Planctomycetota bacterium
CGATTGCGGGGGCTTGTGGTGCGGCTAAGGGGGGCTTCAAGGGAAAGTCGGTTTTGGGCTTTATCGCGGTTTTGCGTCCCGATCGTTGACGATTTCGGCTTTGCGAACGGTGAATGCTCTTTTTTTGCCGTCGGTGTCGGCCGGTCGCTGACGGACCGGTCGCTGACGGACCGGTCGCTGACGCTCGCGGCTCGGTGGGCTTTCTTCGATGAGCCACTCTACAGAATCTCGTCAATCACCCGCCCGCGACTGATCGGAAGCGGCCGTCCCTCGGTGTCGTGCAGTTCCGTATCGGGGGCGTATCCCAGGCAGTGGAACATGGTCGCCCACAGGTCGCGCGGTTCGACCCGCCCCGCCACCGGCAGGGCGGCGTGTCCGTCGGACTTTC
>JAPLOC010001001.1:442-1779 GCA_026692825.1 Planctomycetota bacterium
GAAACAGGACCCCCAGTGGTCGCGCCCCGCCTGCGGATTGAATCGCGGTGTGTGGCCGAATTCGCCCACCCACAACACCAGCGTTTCCTCGAGCAATCCCCGCTCGAACAGGTCGGTGAGCAATGCGGAGTATGCCTGATCCATCCACGGCATCAGAAAACGCTTGAGCAAATCGTTGTGGTTGTTATGCGTATCCCAACTGCCGGCGTTGGGTTCGCCATCCACTTGCACCCAGTTGATGTGGACCAGCGACACGCCGGCTTCGACCAGTCGCCGGGCCAGCAGCACGCTTTGCGCCCAGCGCGTCCTCCCGTAGCGATCGCGCGTCGCGGGACTCTCCTGGGAAAGGTCGAACGCCTGCCGGGCTTTGCTGCCACTGAGCAGATCGAGCGCCTGCTGCGTCTGCCGATTGAAACCCGCGACCGCTGGCGATTCGCTGACCCGATCCAAGTGCTGGTTGACCTGCTGCAGCAGCGACAACCGGTCAGAGAATCGAACGTCGGTCAGCTCGGGTGGCAACGCCAGATCTGGAACCTTGAACGTCGGTTGCGACGGGTCGCACGTCAACAGCCAAGGATCGTATTTCGAACCGAGAACCCCGCCAATCTGGCCCGGCCACACGACCTCTCCCACGTTCGCGATCCGCGTCGGGAGTGTGATCGCCGCCGGGAAGGACTGCCCCTGCTGCTGCTTCAGATACTTCGTCACCGATCCCCAATGCGGTGACAGATTTGGCGCTTTGGAGACGGCGTTTTCCATGCTCAGGGGGACGTGTGGCACCCCCGTCATCATCTGATACCCACTTGACGAATGGGCGTTGTCGTTGGTGACCATCGCCCGCAGGACGGCGATTTTGTCGGTATGTCGCGCCGTCATCGGCATCAATTCGCCGATCGACAGGCCCGGAGTATTCGTCGAGTTCGTCCCAAACCCACCCCGAATCTCGGCGGGGGCTTCTGGCTTCGGATCCCACGATTCGTGCTGTGGGGGACCGCCTCCCAGGAATATGACGATGACCGACTTCGCTTTGCCAAACGCTCGGCTGGTGGTCGAATCGGCGGCGGGAGCGGCGATCGATCGGTTCGCTAACAGATTGGGGATCGACAGGCCCCCCAGACCCAACCCCCCCACCTTCAGCCATTCCCGGCGTGAAGCGCTTGAAGCGGTCTGGTTTTCAGCTCGATCGAGGATGTTCAGCATGTCCGCGGCTCCTGAGAGTTGCCTCTCGTATTGACGACTGTTTATCGACGATAGTCCCCCGTGTGCCGGAGTGTCAATCGGGGGATATCGAGAATGCGGATTGCCGGAGCGACGCCGCAGAGCGTCGTCGCTACAAA
>JAPLOC010001002.1 GCA_026692825.1 Planctomycetota bacterium
ACGGCTGAAAGAACGGATGGCGGACGAGTTCAACAAGCAGCTCGACGACGTGGAACGCTCGATCGCCGACAATCCGTTCACCACCGACATCACCTACGGCGATGTCGCCAAATTCCAGGAAAAGACCGATCGACGTCGCAAGTACCGTGAAAACTCCAGCAACTACCTCCCTTCGCCGGAAGAGCTCAAAGTTCAGCAGAGTCTGCGTCGGGATGTGTCGCTGCACTTCCAGGACGCGCCGCTGCAGACGGTGATCAATCACTTGAAGACGCTGGCCGAGATCAACATTCGGCTCGACCCGACCGGATTGGAAGAAGAAGGAGTCACCGCCAGTACGCCGGTCTCGATCGATCTGGATGGCGTGATGATGAAGTCGGCGCTCAAGCACCTGCTGGAGCCTTTGCGACTCGACTACACCATTGTTGAAGGGGTGTTGAACATCACCAGCCGCACCCGTCAGCAAGGGGAATTGCAGACCCGCACGTACTCGGTCGCCGACCTGGTGGTGCCGATCCAGAGTTTCAACTCGCCCGACTACTTCAATCGCGGCGACATGTTGGGAGCCACGTCGAGCAATCTGGCTCAAAGCGGGCGCGGTCAGATGAGCGTCGCCAACAACAGTCGTCGTGGCGGGCAGGCGTTCGCCCAGCTTGACGATGCGGAACGTGGCGGCTTCCCCGGTGTCGGCAAATCGAACGGTCGAGACTCGCAGGCTGGTGGTGCCCAGGTCGCCGACTTCACCGAATTGATCGATCTGATTCAGTCCACCGTGGATCCCAGCAGTTGGGAAGCGCTGGGGGGCGTCGGATCAATGCGACAGTACACCACGACACTCAGTCTGGTGATTCGACAGACGCAAGCGGTCCACGAGGATATCGCCGACCTGCTCAAGCAGCTCAGACGGTTGCAGGATCTGCAAGTCACGGTGGAAGTGCGGTTTATTACCGTCTCCGACAAGTTCTTCGAACGTATCGGCATCGACTTTGACTTCAACCTGCACGACAACATCGGCACGGGCGTGTTGCCCAACACGTTTGGTCAACCGCTGCCGCCGTTCGGTGTCGGTTCCACTGTGACGACGGCACAGGCAGGCCAAGCGGGTCAGGGTGGCCAGGGTGGTCAGCAAGCAGGTCAGGCGGGCCAGGGTGGTCAGGCAGCCGGAGGAAACGCACCGTTCACCGCCGGTCCGACCCGCGATCTCATCAATCGTGACAACTACGGTCGGTACGGTGCGATCGTCGGTTTGCAGCCGACCGGATCGTTCACCCAGGACCTCAACATTCCCTTCCGTCAGGGATCGTTCCAGATTGGTGTGCCTCAGTTCGGTGGCTTCCAGCCGGAAGCCGGAATGCAGGTTGGTCTGGCGATTTTGAGCGACATCGAAACGTTCTTTCTCATCAACGCCGCCCAGGGAGATCAACGGACGAACCTGTTGTTCGCTCCCAAGATCACACTGTTCAACGGCCAGATCGCCACGATTTCGGACCAGGTTCAGCGACCATTCGTCATCAGCGTGATTCCGACGGTCGGGTTTGGTTCGGTCGGCTTCCAGCCGGTCATTCGAACGCTGCCTGAAGGGATTAGCCTCACGGTTCTCGCCGTGATCTCGGCGGACCGGCGGTATGTCCGCTTGAGCCTGTCACCGTTGTTCAGCACGATCACTGACGTCCAGACCTTCTCGTTCGCCTCCGGCATCGGTGGTCAGGGAGGTGGTCAAGGTGGTGGCCAGGGCGGACAGGGTGGACAGTTTGGCGGACAGGGTGGTCAGGGTGGCGGTGGTCAGCTTGGCTTCGGCGGTATCGGTGGAGTCTCGGGCGGCCAAGGTGGTCAAGGCGGCCAGGGTGGTCAAGGTGGCCAGGGTGGTCAAGGCGGCCAGCAAGGTCAGCAGGGCCAGTCCGGTGCCAACGTCACCGTTCAACAGCCGGTCTTCGGTTTCACGCAGATTCAGACGACCGTCAGCGTCCCCGATGGCGGCACGGTGCTGCTCGGTGGCGTGAAGCGGCTCAAGGAAGGTCGCGTGATGGCCGGTGTGCCGATCCTGAACAAGATCCCCTACATCAGCCGTCTGTTCAAGAACACCGGCGTCGGTCGCGAGGCGGAGAGCATCATGATGATGGTCACCCCCCGCATTATCATCCAGGAAGAAGAGGAAGAACTCCTGGGCGTCGAATTGAATTAAGTCTCCGACAACGATCTGTTCCCCGCGTTCTCTGGAACGCGGGGCAGATTCCTGTTCCTCAACCGCCGGTAACCTGTTAGGTTACCGGCGGTTTTTTTGCGCCACGCGAGTGATGACGTTTTGTTCACACCGAGTCGCCCCTCGCATGGACCTACGTCCCAAACACCGTTTCCCCCCAGCCAACTCTCACCCCCCACGAGTCGCCATGGAAGGCAACGCATCCACCCGTTCCGAGCCGTTGGTCACCGTTTGCATTCCCCACTGGCAGGTGGGGGAAATGATGCGGGTCTGTCTGCGTTCGCTGCGAAAGCACTCCGCCGGCCTCAATCTGGAGATCGTGGTCGTGGACAATGGATCCCGAGACGACAGTCTCGACTGGCTGCGGTCGCTTTCCTGGATCCGGTTGATCGAACGTCCCGAAGAGACGCCGGCGAACTGGCCGATGAACGTCTTTACCGCCTGGGATCGCGGCTTGCGCGAGGCGCGGGGCCGGTATTTCCTGACGATGCACTCCGACGTGTTCATCAC
>JAPLOC010001003.1 GCA_026692825.1 Planctomycetota bacterium
ACTGGCCGATCGAATCGCCCCGCCGTCGGGTCCGCCAGCCAGCGTTCGGCGGAGATCTTCCCCCGGTTCATGAATCACCAGCACGGTTCCAACTTCGGCTTCGCCATCTTCCTCAGGAATCAGACAGACGATGTCCCCTTTGCGTGCCTGTGCCAGCGCCTTCCGCAGCATCGTGTGGGTCGTCGCGTTTCCGGGTGCGCTCTCGCCCTCACCACGTTCGACATTCGCGGTCACAACACCTTTTCCCCGGCTACCCCCCTTCGGCCCGAGCCGTTTGGGAGCTGGCGCGGCCGCCGGGTCGTCTTCATCCTCATTTTCATCAATTGCCTGTGGCGAGTCGTCTTCGTCCCGTCGTCCTGCCGGGGCGCCGTCGAGGGACTCCTCTTCCGCTCCGTCGGTCGAACTTCCCAAGTCGGCGATCGCGCCCGACTCCACGCCAACTGAGGCCCCTTCGAACAGGTGACCCAACTGAGCCCGCGCCAGCAGTCGATAGACCGGCTCCAGTCCCGCGTACATCCCGTCTTTGTAGTTGGGATCTTCCGCCATACAGACCCCGACCACTTCTCCCGCCTGATTGAACAATCCTCCGCCCGATCGCCCCCGGACGGGAATTCCCGTGCATTCCAGGTTGTCTGGTCCCTTGTAGCGGTTGAGTGCTAGCACCTTGTGCTGTTCGAGGGTCGGAGGTTGACCGCCGTTGCAGCCCACACTGACGAGGGGAGTACTCTTGGGTGGCTTCGTTCCCCGCGCGGCGAGTGGACAAAAAGGCAACGGCTTATCGGTCGGAATGGAGATCAACGCCACGTCGCCATCCAGGTCCGCCGCGATCTTCTTCGCCGCGACCACCCGCCCCGACCCCTTTTCAAAAACCTCGACCATCAGCCGGCTGGTTTTGTCGTCCCAGTGTTTGAAGAGATGTCCACACGTGAGAATCAGTGCCTGTTCGTCGCCGTTGTAAATGACGGTCCCGGTTCCCACGTCGTCGCCCGACGCGTCTTTCACGCGAATTCGGACGGTCGCGGGAAAGGGTTGATTGGTAACCAGCGGCCCGACCAATTTCGGTTTGTCAGGCGATTGTCCCCGGGGAGCCGTGACGGCGCCCGCCTTGGCGACTTCGTTGGGGCGCGGGACGGTCTTTCGCGGCACCGCCGCCATTTCGGCGTCGCGGGCGCTGCCGTCGCGAGTGTCGGCGGCGGGAACCTGTTGACACATCTGTCGCAACGTCGATTCCGACTGCGGCCCGGTCAGTTGTTTCACCACCTTGCCATTGACCACGAGAATGAACGTCGGAATCCGCGTCACCCCGTATTTTTTGGCCAGTTTCTGGTTCTGGTCAAAGTCGACCTTATAGATCGGGAGCCCGGCGCGCTCCAGCCGGGAGACGATGGGACTCATCTCCTGGCACGGACCACACCATTTGGCCGTGAAATCCAGTACGCCGTTGTCGAGGTCCGGGGCGGCGGAACCGCCGATGACACTCGCAACGAGCAGAACGGGGAGCGTGAGCATCCTTGTCAGGCCTCCCTGCCTGTAGTTTTGTAGGTTTCGCCACGCCGTTGCGTAACGATTACAACACCGCATCCTGCGGACATTGCCAGGATTGCCGGTTTGTAGCGGTCTGGGCGGATTTCGCCAAGTCCGATTCCCCAGTACGCAGTTTGCGTGCCCAGACGTGTACTTTCCAGAGTCGGGGGAACTATAATCCCGGTTGATTGACCAACCTCCCACCCCCGCGACCGATTGCCGGCGGCAATGACCTCGCAGTTTTCCGGGGTCTGTGTTCCCTCCCCCCAACCGCCAGCCCGGTTCGCCGGCAACCGCCCGACAGCATCCCGTCGGGTTTGGAAGAGACTCCATGGTGTTACAACCTCGAATGCGAACTGCGGTCGATGTGCCCACCCCCTCACGGTGGACAGGCGCGAGCATCGCCCGACGGCCCGCCTGGATCCTCCTCCTGGTGGTGCTGGCTGGAATCTGCGGTTGCGATGAGCAGGAGCCGATTCGGCACTACTCTGTCGACAAACCCCCCGCACCGGTGCGTGCCCCGCTCCCCGAGCCGGAACCGATGCAGGGAATGGGGGGAATGCAGCCTCAGCCGTCACCTCCCGCCGAGAGAACCGACCCGCCGACGGACCGGATTCTGGGGGCGATCATTGGCCAAGGGGAGCGGACCTGGTTTTTCAAGGTGCAGGGGCCGATCGGAGCGACCGAGAGCGTCGTCAAACCGTTCGGCGAGTTGATTCGCACGGTCCGGTTTGAAAATGACCAGCCGAACTGGGATCTCCCCCCAGGTTGGGAACCGGCTCAGAATCCCGAAGGAAAAGGGCGATTCGCCACCGTGTCGATTCCCGCCGACGGGAAGCCGCTGGAACTGACCGTGTCGGCCCTGGTGACGCCCGCGAGCGACCCGGCGGCCTATCTATTGATGAACGTCAACCGCTGGCGCGGGCAACTGAAGCTGCCCCGGTTCGGAGCCGAGGGGTTCTTTAAGAACTCCGAGACGCTCAAACTGGAAGCCGCTCTGACCGCCTGGGTCCGGCGGGGCAGGAGCGACCAGCACAGGGTACTCCGAAATTGCCGTTTCAGTACAAAGTGACCGACACCTGGGTGCCGGCGGAGTTGAACCAGTTTCGGATCGCCGCCTGGAAGGTGAAGGAAGGGGATCAACTCGTGACGATCACCGTGACGGTCGCGGGGGGCAACTTGGTCGACAACGTCAATCGCTGGCGCGGGCAGGTCAAACTTTCTCCTCTGGATGCCGCCGAGCTGCGGAAGACGATTCAAGAGATCAAGATGGGGTCGGCGACCGGATCGTACGTGGTCCTCGCCGCTCCCGAAGGGACCGAGAATCCCGAAACGATTCTGGGGGTGGTTGTCCCCACCCCGGATCGGCAGTACTTCCTCAAAATGCAGGGGAACAGTCCCCTGGCGGCGCGCGAACGGCAGAACTTCGAAGCGTTCGTTCAATCCGTTCAGTTCCCGTAAACGAATCAGGATTTCACCGATGAGTGCCTCGATCGAGTCGAACTCGCAAATTCCCGGCCCGGCGCGTGCCGCCACGACCGGGGGCTTCTGGCATGTGATCCGCAAGATCCTGCTCCCCCTCTCGTCCCTGCGATTGACCGTGGTTCTGCTGGGACTGGCGATCTTTATCGGGTTCGCGGGGACATTGGCCCAGACCAAGGTGGATGTATGGGTCGCGGTCCGGGATTACTGCCGCACGGCGATCGCCTGGGTGCCGCTCCAGTATTTGAACTTCCCCAAACCGTTCATCCCTGGGTGGCCCGATTGGAAGGGGTCGTTTCCGTTTCCCGGGGGCTGGCTGA
>JAPLOC010001004.1 GCA_026692825.1 Planctomycetota bacterium
CGTGTCATTGCCATCCTGGCCGAACACCACGATTCGTGCTGTGGGGTTGAATGTATTACCCATGACGACACCATTGACAGTCACCTTGATGCCACCAGTTGCGGCCGCCAAGACAATGGTGTCACCGAATGTTGTGCCGCCAATCACCAGATCCGTCTTTGTCGCGTCATTGGGATTGGTTTCCATGAGTACCGCGGAGATGGCGACATTTTGAGACGCGGTTGCGGTCGCCGAATCATCGTCACGAACTGTCACCTGGATCTGATAGCTGCCGGTGGGACGTGGGGACTTGTAGGTGTGACTGCCAGACACAGAGCCGGCTCCGTTGAGTTCGGAGATCGAACCGACGGAGGTCGTCCCATCGCCCCAGTCGATAAGGGCGGTGTGCGTATCACTCAGGCCCGCATCGGCAAACGCGACCGAGTAATTCAGCGACTGACCGCGTACCGCCGCCGTCGGACCAGTCAGCGCTCCCATAGAGGGACCGACATTGGCAACCGACACGTGCGACTGTGAGGAAACCGTGGTCGTGCCATCGGAGAGTGTCAACACCACTGTGTATTGGCCGTTGTCAGCGTAGCGGTGTGTGTTGGCCAGCGTGCCTCCTCCCGATCCCGCAACAAGTGTTCCCGCCTCGGTTGTTCCGTCACCCCAGTCAACCGTCATTGAGAGTTGACCGAGAGGCGGGATCACGATGACGGGAGACGCGGTGAAGGAAAGATCGTAAACGTTCCGTCCCGGGCCATACGAGGCGACTTCAATGTAGGCGACCTCTCCCGCCGCCAGTCGAAACGTCATCGACTCGGCATCACTCAGTGTCGAACTCGAAGCGAGTACCCCCAGGCTGGCGTCGTACGCTCCCAGATCAATGTCTCCCTCCGCCGCGTCGAAGGTCGCGGCAACCGTGACGAATGAGTCGACCGGAACCTGGATGCGAAACCAGTCGACGTCAGAATCGCTGTGTAATGTGAGTCCGCTCAATGTGACCGCTTGTGGAACCGGGGCGATCGATGGGAGCACCCCCAGATTCGACGCGGTCGCGATCTGGTTGTTCGACTCATACGAGTCGGCCGTCGGAGCAATGTCACCGTTCAATCCGACCCGCAACTCGGGGCTGTCCGCATTGTGTTGGATGACAATTTCGGCTGCGTAGACGCCACGATGTGCCGTCGACATGGTCACAACGACATCGCGGAACGCCCCTGGCGCGAGGTTGAAGGACAGCGATCCCGAAATGGCGAACACAGCCGCATCGCCAGCGACAGACAGGTTTCCACTCAGATTCGCATGTCCGGTGTTCGTGATTCGAAGTGTTTGAGTTGGCGATGCGGAATTGGGTGACCGGGTTCCGAACGTGATGAAATTGTCATCGGTGGTGCCGGACGTTTCGTGAATTGAAATCTGTGGCGCAGGTTGCGGAGTCGGCAAATTCAGTCTCCGCGCCGCGACTGCGTCGCCGCTTCCGTCCTGACCATAGCTTTGCCAGACTGCGAAGAACGCGTCGCCGCCGGTCCCCGCCAGGGCGGGGTGCCATTGGGCACCCGTGGCGAATTCATTGAGCTTGATCTCCGAT
>JAPLOC010001005.1 GCA_026692825.1 Planctomycetota bacterium
ACATTGACGTTTGTCAATGACTACTATTTCGGAGCGGCTAGCGAAACGAGCTGGCGGGCCCGGATTCCTTCATTGTTTCGGGATCTGCTCCGGGTGGGGCTGGTCGCGATTGGGGCGGCGATCATCTATTCGCTGGTCTGGGGACAGTCACTTGAGGGGGCGGTCGCCGCCCTGGGGGTGACGTCGATTGTGATCGGCTTGGCATTGCAAGAACCCCTGAGCAACATCGTCTCGGGTTTGATGCTGATGTTTGAGCGTCCGGTCAGTCTGGGAGACTGGGTGTCGGTTGACGGGACCATGGGGAAGGTGGTCGAAATCAACTGGCGCTCGGTGCATATCGCGACCCCCATGGCCGGGTTGCGGATCATTCCGAACTCGCAGCTTTACAAGGGCTCGTTCAACAATCTGTCGCGCCCCACCCGCATGCGGAAAGAGATGATCGAGCTCGGGTTCAGCTACAACAACGCTCCCAACCATGTGAAGCGGGTGCTGCTGGAACTTCTGGCGGATACGCCCGGCGTTCTGACGGAACCCAAGCCGGCGGTTCATACGGTCAACTACGCCGACTCCGCGATCGTATACCGCGTGATTTTCTCGGTTCAGGATACCGAACACCTGCCCGGGGTTCGGGACGATTTCATGAGCCGGGTCTGGTACGCGGTCAAGCGGGAGGGAATTGGCATTCCGGTCCCCACGGGGACGCAGATCCAGGTGTCGCAGCGGGAACTCGATCAGGCGTCGGCGGAAAGTCCCGTCGAACACCTGACACAGTTCCCCGCCTTCAAAACCCTGCTGGAACCGCCGCGTGACGAGCAGATTGAAGCGGGATTGCGGATCCACGACTTCGGCGCGAGGGAAGTGGTCGTGCGCGAGGGTGAGCGAATCGAGGGACTGCATGTCATCATCCATGGAGAGGCGGTCCTCAGTGTCCGCGGGGGAGACGGGCTCCCGATGGAAGTCGCCCGGGTCGGGCGTGGCGAGTTTTTCGGCGAAGGATCGGTCGTCGCTGAACTTCCCAGCGAAGTGACCGTAACCGCCGTTCACGATCTGCGGCTGGTGGTCGCCAGCCCGGCGGTCATGTATCGGCTGATCGGCCGAACCCCCGCACTGAGCCGGCAGCTTGGGAGCCTGATGGAAAGCCGCCGCAAAGCGGCCGCCGCCGCGCGACGCGTGCATTATTCCGAGAGCGGCAGCAATTGAGACATTTTGATCGAGCCGCGCCCGTCGGGAATCTGTATCAAACTCCGGCTTCCTGATGGGGGCGGCTCGCCGAAATTGTCTCGATTCCGGCTGTTCCGAATTCGCCATTCCGGTATTGCCGGTCAGTTTGCTATCCTGCCGCCCGTCATGGTCGACCGCAAGGTTCGCCGATTGTCTCCATTGTCTCATCCCGCCTGGTTTCCATGCCCGAGAACACATACAGCCTGGCACTGCTTGAGGTGAACAATCTCACACCAGCACTTCTGGCGGCGGATGCGTGCGCCAAGTCGGCCGGGGTGCATCTGCTG
>JAPLOC010001006.1 GCA_026692825.1 Planctomycetota bacterium
CAGCGGAATCTCTTCGCTCCCAACATGAAAACACTCCTGGTCGAGGGTGACATAACCGCGGTAAAAGCTCTCCCCGCCGTTCGAGTCTCCTTCAGGGTCCGGGACAATTTTCTCCAGCGTTCCTTCGAGAATGCCGTGTTCGGTGTGGGGAAACGCGTCGAATTTCAGACGCACCCGCATGTCGGGTTTCAACAATCCCACATCGCGATTCGCCACCCGGACCTCAACACGAAACCCGCCACCGGAAGGGATCAGCGTCATGAGGGGCTGTCCGCGCGAGACGGTTTCACCGGGATTTCTTACTAGCAGTTTGCCGATCCGCCCCGCATGAGGAGCCCGTAGCAGCGTGCGATTCGAAATCGTCTTGTCGCCGCTCAACAGGCGGTCGAGTTCGTCATCGTCAATGCCGGGGAACGAAAGTCGAACGGCGTCGCGTGCCTGTTGAAACTCGAATTGCGCGTGTTCCAATTCCTGTTCCGTGGTGATTTCGAGCAATTTCGATTCGCGTTTCTTCTGGGCGAGTTCTTCAACAATTGACTCCAGGGAAATCTCGTTTTGGCCGATGTCCTCGACGAGTTCCGCCGCGCTTTGTTCGAATCCCAATTCCAGCGCGGCATACTTTTCTGCGGAAATCTCCTGCGATTTGCGGGCCCCGTCCAGCAGCGATTTGCCGCGACGGACTTTGGTCTCGGCGTTCTCCAGCGCGAGTTCCGCCGCCCGCCATTGCAATTCCGTAATCGCCTTTTTCAGTTTGAGGGTTTCCGATGATTTGTGTTCGTCGATGGCGAGTTTTTTGGAAGCCATCGCACTGTCCAGGTCGAGTTGTTCACGCAAGAGTTCTTCCTGCTCCTGGGATTTCTCCAATTCGCGGGTCCGTCGCGCGCCGTCACGGTTTCTCGTCAAGTCGAGCTGACGCCGTTTCAGATCGAGCAACGTCTGTCGCACTCCCTGCCGCTTCTTGTGCAAGACTTCGATCTGGGATTGAATCTGTTCCTGTTTGAGCGGCACCAGTTGCTTCGCGTCTCGTTCCAGATTGATGATCTTCTGGCGAGCGAGACGCAATGCGGTCAGATGAGTGACCACCTCGCGCGAGTCAATCTCGACGAGTAGTTTCCCCTCATTGACGAGATCCCGTTCCGAGACCTCGACTTTGCGAATCACTCCATCGCAGTCGGCCTGGATCTGTTGGAGATTCGCGACCGGTGCCACGGCCCCGCGAGCCGACCGGATCACGGGAACTTTCGCGATCGCGGAGTAGATCAGCCCCACCCCTAAGAACGAAAAGATCAGGTAGATCAGCCCGCGCGAGACGAAGGAGGGAAGCTGTTGCAGATTCTCCGCCAGCGGCGACTGCCCCGCCTGTTCTTCCGCAAATGCGAGCGTGGCGTCGAATTCCGGTTCGCGCGCGGCCACGGCCGCCGCTGGCTGCGGGCTCGACGGAGTGGGTGGGGTGAGATCCTCTGCCATGTGTCGCGGGTCTGGCTGCTTGCGGTCCGCCGGCGTACGTAGTCGTGGCGATCCCGTGGAATTCCGAGCGCTTCAGTATACCTCACAACCGGCAGGGGCCACCTGTCCCGAAAACTCTTCCCAAATGAAAATCCCGTGTGGAAGATGCGAATTGTGACGGTTCGACGCAGCTTGAGCGTCCCGAATGATTCGCATCTTCAGCCTCCGTAATTCAAATCCCGATTCCCCCGGGAGTTTTGACACGCCCCGCGCTCTGGCGATAGACTTCGGATCGAGATCAACATCTGTGGATGGACGCTGGGTGACGTGTTGACCGCGCCCACCGTCAAACACGTCCCGGAAACTTGCAACCCTGAGGAGCCTGGAATGAACATTCGCAAACTGTCGATGAGAAACCTGTTCGTGTGGGCGGGAGTGTGCGCCTGCCTGTTCACGTTTCGCGCGGCTGCGGCGGGTCCGATTCCCGACAAGGGGCTGGAAGCGGCCGTCCGGCAACAGGTCTTCGAAAAGCGGGACAAAACCGACGAGCTGACCGAGGAGGATCAGAAAAAGGTCTTCATCCTTGAAGGGAAGAATAAAGGGATCAAGGATCTGACCGGCCTGGAAAAGTGCCCGAATCTGGCGTTGATCAATCTCGCCGGGAATGAGATCGAAAAGGTCGACGCGCTCAAGGATCTCAAAAACCTGCAGTCGCTGGATCTGTCGAAGAACAAAATCGTCGACATCGCTCCGCTCGCCAACATCAAGGCGCTGCAGTTTGTCGAACTCTCGGACAATCAGATCGTGGCGGTCGAAGCGCTAGCCGACCTCCCTAAGCTGTCGGCTCTGTACATCGCCGGGAACAAGATCGGCAATCCCGCCCCGCTCGGGAAGCTGACAAAACTCTCTTCATTGGACTTGGCCCGGAACCAGATCACCGACGTAAAGGATCTGAGCGGTCTGGTTCCGAATCTGATGGTGTTCAAGCTCTCCGGCAATCAGATCGCAGACCTCAGCCCGTTCGCCGCCGCCGCACCGCGAATGTTGCTGCTGCTGGAAAACAACAAAGTCACTGATCTGGCACCGCTGGTCGAAGCCTGCAAGAAGGACTCGGAGGGGGAAAAGCGGTTCGCTCCGTTCCTGCGGTTGTATCTCATTGGGAATCCGCTGAGTGACGCCGCGAAGTCAGCCCAAGTCGACGCCCTCAAGGGATTTGGCGTGAAGATCTTCCTCGAGGCGGA
>JAPLOC010001007.1 GCA_026692825.1 Planctomycetota bacterium
CGACCCGATTCGCGTCAGTCGGCAGAGAGATCACGTATTCACGACCGATGGCACGCCGGCCGACTGCGTGCGGGTCGCGCTCGATCACGTCGCGCCGGATGTCGACTGGGTATTGGCCGGGATCAACCATGGCGGCAACCTGGGGGCCGATGTCTTCATGTCGGGAACCGTCGCCGCCGTGCGCGAGGGGGTCTTGCATGGGAAGCCGGGAATCGCCGCTTCGTACTACCACAAAAAAGGTCTCGACCCGCTGAATTGGGAACGAGCCACCCGCTGGCTGACACCGATTCTGCGTGATCTCACCAGTCGACCGTGGCTGCCCGGGTCATTGTGGAATATCAATCTGCCCCACCTGATGAACGACTCGGCTGAACCCGCGATTGAATTCTGTGACCTCGATCCGTCCCCCTTGCCGGTCCGATACCGGACCGAGGACGGCGCATTGCACTACGCCGGCAACTACCACGAACGCCAGCGACACCCGGGCAGCGACGTCGACCGCTGTTTCGCGGGACGGATCACCATTTCGCTGGTCAAGCTGTACTAGCCCCAGGCGAACGGTGGGCGTCAGGCCACTGGTCCTTAGGGGTGAACTGCCGTTAGACGTCGATCGAACCAGCCGCCTCACACCGGCCGCCCTACACCAACTCGCGAATCGCCGACTTCTGCACCAGGTATTGCGGCCGACCCGTCGGGTCGATCAGTGTCGTTCCCTCGGGGCTGATCCCCAAGTTGCGATACAGCGTCGCGAAAACCTCCTGGAAATGCACCGGGCGCTCTTTGGCGTATTCACCCAGCCGGTTCGTTGAACCAATCACCTGACCGCCGCGAATGCCGCCGCCGGCGAGCAACGCGCAACTCACCTGCGGCCAGTGGTCTCGGCCAGCGTTGTTGTTGATGCGCGGAGTGCGGCCGAATTCGCCCCAGACCACGACCGTCGTGTCGGCGAGCAAACCCCGTTCTTCCAGGTCACGCAACAGGGCGCTCAGACACTGGTCGAGTTTGCCGCCGTGGTCGCGGACCAACTGGAAATTCTGACCGTGGCTGTCCCACCGCCCGAAACTCAAGGTCACGACCCGCACCCCCGCCTCGATCAATCTGCGGGCGATCAGCAAGTGATCGTTACAGGTCGGCGCGCCGTCGTATTGGTAGTTGTACGGTTTCCCGTCGCCGTACCGCGCGATGACTTCCGGATCCTCCTTCGTCAGATCGAGCGCGTCGAGCAGTCGCGATGAGGTCAGCACATCGAGCGCCCGTTGTCCGAACGCGTCCATTCCGCGCATCATTCCTGAGGCGTCGACCTCCCGCCGCAACTTGTCGACCGAGACCAGCAACTCCCGGCGATCGCGCAGGCGATCGATCGAAAGTTCCTGGAGTCTCATGTCGGCCATTCCCTGCCCATCGGGTTTGAACGCCTGGTACGCCGCCCCCAGAAAGCCCGGCTTTCCCGAATCAGACCAGCGAATCTCTTTGGTCTTCGCCGCCAGACCGACGAACGGCGGAATCGCGGGATCGGTCGGCCCCTGTAGTTTGGCGACGGTCGATCCCAGACTGGGATGCCCGCCGATCGAAGTCAGTTCCGTCGTCAGCCAGCCCGTCATGCACTGAAAGCCGTCGTGGCGGTCGGTCGCTCCCACGATCGAACGGATGACGGCACACTTGTCAATCTGTTTCGCAAGCAGGGGAAAGACTTCGCAGATTTCGATGCCCGGCACATTGGTCGCGATGGGACTGAATTCGCCCCGAATTTCGCGCGGAGCATCGGGCTTCAGGTCGAACATGTCCTGATGGGGCGGCCCCCCACCCAGAAAGATGTTGATCACCGATTTGTGCCGGGATCCCGTATCGCCAGCGGCCGCTTCGCGACAGTACAAGTCCGCGAGATTGAACGCACCGGCACCCAATCCCAGACTACCAATCCGCAACACCTCGCCACATGACAGGCGATCGCAAAACGACTTGTGGGGAGACCCGAAAATCGAAAGCATGGGACACGCGATCGGAAGGTGAGGCAGGCGGGGAGTTCGGGGAGGCGATTCCCGACGCGCGTTCAATGATGGAAAGGCACGCGGGAACACATCAGGGACGCCGCA
>JAPLOC010001008.1 GCA_026692825.1 Planctomycetota bacterium
CTTGCGGGCGCTTTGATCGTGGCAAATCGCTGATCTTCGTCTCGGGATTGTACGGCAAGAGTTCAAACGCCGGGACCGAGGAAGTGACCGAGATCTTCTCGGGGCTGGAACAGACGTTGAAGCAAGCCGGCAGCAATCTGCGACACCTGGCGAAGGCGACCTACTTTGTGTCGACCGAAGACGCGAGCGCAAAGCTGAACGAGTTGCGGCCGAAGTACTACGATCCCCAGCGCCCGCCAGCGGCTTCGAAGGCGGCCGTTATTGGAACGGGAATGCCGGGCAAAACGTTGACGCTCGACATGATCGCCGTTCCCGCTCCCCGAGAGTAGTTTCCGCCGCTGCGCCAGGAACCCGGTCCATGGACGTCGTACTGCGAATTCTGAACGAAAACGCCCCAGCGAAGTCATTGAAGCTCAAGGGGGACACACTGATCGGGCGCGGCAGCGAATGTCAGTTGCGGATCACTTCGTCGCAGGTGAGCCGTCGGCATTGCCAGATTCGCGTTGTGGGTCAAACAGTCGTCGTGCGCGACCTGAGCAGTTCGAATGGCACTCAAATCGACGGGAAGTTCATTCGTCCGGAAGTCGATATCGACATCGCCCCCGGTTCGACCCTGGTGGTCGGTCCGTTCCGCTGCGTGGTCGAGTTTTCACTTCCCAGGAATCCGTTTTTGGGAACCGCAGCTCTGTCGCGGGCCTTGACCGCCGACGAAACCGCGTTCGATTCCCAATTGGCGGTCAACCGCAACGGCGAAGTGAATCTGGAACCGAACTCGACCGATTACCTTCCTCCCAATGATCAAGAATCGTCGATCGAACTGCCCGCCGCTGAAGCACCGTCCGACGACTCGGCGGTGGAACTTCCAGAGGCTCCACGCGCCGACCCACCCGCACCTCCGCGGGCGAACGGTGTGAACGGTGCAAAACGCAAATCGCTGTTTGATTTGCAGAAGCCCGCCCCAACGACGCCAACTCAGCAGAACGAGCCGGTTAACGAGATCGACGATCCGGCGATGCGTGACTTTTTCAGTCAACAGAAGCTTCTCGATTCCATCGCCGAGGGAGACTGGGCCACTTACACCACCTTGTGCGATCCGGGCATCACGTGCATTGAACCCGAAGCGCTCGCGCATGTTGTGGCCGGGCTGGAGTTTCACAAGTTCTATTTCGACTTGCCGGGCGGCACGTCGAAGCCCCGCAACACCATGTGTGACGTCTCGGTTCGTGTGATGGGAGATGCCGCTGTGCTGGCGTATTTCCGCCTGACGCAGTACCTCGACTCGGCGGGGAATCCCGGTTCGCGAGGGACGGAAGAGACTCGGGTCTGGCAGAAGATTGGCGGCGTGTGGAAGCACGTCCATTTCCATCGGTCGCCAGTCAAATAGCCGGAACAACGGACGGTCCCACACACCGGTCTATTCAATATCGGCGGGAAATCCGTTAGTTTACCGGATGATATCAACAGCGTCGGCCGACCAGAACAGGGTGACCGACTGGCCCGGATCACTCCTTGCCGGGGTGATTCCGGGACTCGCACCTCAACTGGGACGTGGTGAAGATGGCTGGGACCGGAAAGTCGAACGAACTGGCGGAGATTCAGGCCACCCTGAGAAAATCGGGGTTGCGTTCGACGTCTGCGCGGATCGCGGTCATCCAGTTTCTTCGAAAATCGAATCGTCCGGTGTCGCATGCCGAAGTGGCCAGCGAACTGGCGGCGATTGGTCTCGACAAAGCGACCGTCTTCCGTAACCTCAATGATCTGACCGACGCCAGCCTGCTGACCCGGTCGGAACTGGGGGACCATGTCTGGCGGTTCGAACTGCGCGACGAGAAACACGCCCACGGTGGCGCGCATCCGCACTTTCTGTGCATCGACTGTGGCAGCGTCACATGCCTTCCCGAAGGAATTCTGCCGCCGAAACTGATTTTGAAAGCGGAGTCGATCGGAGAAATCACGGAGATCCTGGTGCGGGGGCATTGTAAGAACTGCGCGAGCTGACCGGAGGATTTATTGACGTGCGTGAAATCAACGTGACGCTCCCAGAGGCGGTGGGGGCG
>JAPLOC010001009.1 GCA_026692825.1 Planctomycetota bacterium
CTGCTTCCGGCGGGCGCTGGAAGTTGATCCGACGCACAGTCGGGCGCGGTTGTACCTGAAGGATATTGAGTCGACTTCGAACCTGCCGTTCGACGAAGATTCGATCCGCCAGCAGCAGCGGCAAAAGCAAACGCTGATGATTTCGGTCAGCGATTTCGAAATGTCGGTGCGGGCGCGGAACTGTTTGCAAAAGATGGGAGTTCGCACGCTGGAAGACCTGATTCGCCTCAACGAACAGGACTTGCTCGCGGGCAAGAACTTCGGCGAAACGTCGTTGCGTGAAATCAAGGAAATGCTGGAGTCGAAGGGACTCAAGCTGGGAATGCTGGCCAGCAAAGACAAGCCGCGCGATTTCGGCATTCAGGAAACCCTCACGCCGCAGCAGCAGAGCCTGCTCAACCGCCCCGTGGCGGAACTCAATCTGTCGGTTCGCGCCCGCAAGTGCATGACTCGGCTGCAAATCGCGTCGCTGGGAGAACTGGTCGCCCGGACCCCCGACGAACTGCTCGAGAGCAAGAACTTCGGCGTGACGTCGCTGAACGAAGTCCGCAGCAAGTTGAACGATTTGGGTCTGCGTTTGCGTAACGATTGATTCGCTGATCCAAGCGGCGACAAACGCTGTTCCGGGAGCGAATCGAGGTGACGCGTCGAACTGCGATCCCGTTTCTGTCGCTGGTGTGTTGCACCGCGCTCCTTTGGGGAACGTGGCGGTTCACTCAGGCTCCTCCTGTTGTCTCCGAACGTGCCGAGGTGGACGCGTTTCGGGCCGATCTGCCGTTGCGCGTTGAGGTGCGGATGCGGTCGCCGAAATATCGGCAGGAACCGCAGATTCGCGTCGGCTTGAAGGAACAACCTGCCACGACGCTGTCGCTGGAGATCCAGGGGAGCTATCGGATCCAGGCGCTCGATGGCGGGGGAATCTTGCAACGGGGCAAATCACTCGCCGCGACAAAAGTGACGGCCTCAAAATCGGGGTTGATGATTGGTGCCAAAACTCTTTCCGCACCGGGAATTGAAATCATTCCCGAGCGTTCGCCAGCGGTTTGGGTGGATGGGCACCAATACCGCGAGATGCCAGCGGCGTTTCCGGAAGAGGCCCGGCGGGCGCAGGCGATTGTCGCTCGCACCTACGCGCTCTACCAGAAGGAACAGGCTCCCCGGGCGGCCGTCACCGACCTGTTCGCCAGCACTCGCAGCCAGAAATATCTCGGGTTCCAGTATCGCGACGGGCAGGGACGACTACTGGCGGGCGAAAGTGAAGCGAGTCGGGCGACCGCACAGGCGACGCGGGGACTGGTCGGGACGCATCGCGGCGAGTTGTTCTGCACGTACTACTGTGCCGTTTGCGGTGGACGCACGGTGGAAGGAACCCAGATTTTTTCCGACGCGGCCCCGCCGCTGAAGAGCGTGACCTGCGACTGGTGCAAAGAGGCCCGCCTCTATCGCTGGCAGGCCGAGATCTCGAAACGTGACGCGCAAAAACCATTGCAGTCGGCCCTGGCGAAGGATGGGAAGAAGCTCGGCACGTTGAAGGGGGTCGCGGCGGCGAAAAAGGGGGAAACGGGAGCCGGGGCGTTGTTTCAGGTCAAAGACGACAAACAATCGCTCTCCCTATCCGGAGCGGCGGTTCGCCAGGCGCTCGGCTCACAGGGACTCTACAGCCCGAATTTCACCGTGGATGATCGGGGACAGCAACTGGTGTTTTCAGGCCGGGGGCATGGGCATGGCGTGGGCCTGTGCCAGTGGGGGGCTCGTGGCCTGGCTCAAGAGGGGCGAACCGCAGATCAGATCTTCGCCCACTATTACCGCGGGGCCGCGATCACGGAATTGGGATATCGTTGAGCGGACTTCGGCCGACCGAGTTCATCAAAGGGCCGGCTCGGCCGCGAACCGTTTTATACTACGCGCGGCGTCGAAACAGACAATTCGCGTCACCAGACCCCATCCGGCTTGCCCGGATGGTGAAC
>JAPLOC010001010.1 GCA_026692825.1 Planctomycetota bacterium
CAGTCCATCACACCACAGCAAAGATTGTGTTGGTCGGCGACCAGGGAGTGGGCAAGACCGGACTCGGATGGCGGCTGGCTCATGGGGAATACCGCAAACATGATTCCACGCACGGGCAGCAGTTCTGGGTGCTGAATCAACTCGCCGCGACCCGCCGGGATGGGACGGAGTGCGAAGCGGTGTTGTGGGATCTCGCGGGTCAGCCCGATTACCGGTTGATCCATGCGCTCTCAATCCAGGATGCGGACCTCGCGCTGATTCTGTTCGATCCAACCAATAATCGTGACCCGCTCGGGAGCGCCGAATACTGGCTCCGTCAGCTTCCTTCCGAATGCCCCAAAATTCTGGTCGCGGCACGCGTCGATTGCGGACATCCGGTTCTCACCAATGAGGAACTCGACGCATTCTGCCGACGCCACGGAATCGCCGGAGGCTGGTTGGCGACAAGTGCCTCCTCGGGCCTGGGATTGGACGAACTGCTGCGACGCATGCAGCAGGCGATTCCCTGGGACGATAAGCCCGCCGTCTCGACCGATGCCGTTTTTAAGCGTATCAAGGATTTCGTGCTGGCGCTCAAGGAGAGCCGCACGCGCCAGCAGATCATCTTCACCGCAGTGGAACTGCGCGAGACGCTGGTGAAGGAGACCACACCCGGCACAGCGACCGGAGAGGCCGCCGACCCCATGGGACCGCTGACCGACGATCAGGTGCTGACCGCCGCCCGGCACCTCAGCAGTCAGGGGTTTGTGCGACTGCTGACGCTGTCGACCGGGGAGAAGCGAATTCTGCTCGTTCCCGAATTGATGAACAACCTCGCCGCGTCGGTGATTCTGGAAGCCCGGAGGAATCCCCGTGGGTTGGGTGCTGTGGAGGAAGATCGGTTGTTCGAAAACAGCTACCAGTTTCGAGAGCTGGAGTCGCTGTCCCAGGCCGATCAGGCGCTGTTGCTCGACGGCACGATCACCGCGTTTCTCGCGAATCGGCTCAGCTATCGCTGCTTCCGCGAGTCGTGGGGGAGCAGGAATCTGCTGGTGTTCCCCGACCTGATGAATCTGAAAAAGCCGGAACGCGACGACCTCATCACCGAAGATGGCGCTTCTTACCTGCTCGCCGGCTCGACGGAGAACACGTTCGCCGGCTTGGTCGTGCTGCTGGGCTACACCAACGTGTTTCTGCGGACCGAATCGGCTCACGACGTGGCCTGGTTTGAAACCGACCAGGGAGAGATCTGCGGTGTCCGGCACAACCGAGACGACCACGATGACACGCTGGTGCTGCTCTTCGGCCACAGCGTGAGCGCCCGGATTCGCACGATTTTTGAAGGACTGGTGGAGCAGGTCCTGAGCCGGCGCGAACTGCCCGTGCGGCGACTGCGCCCGGTCCGGTGTCCCCAATGTGGCACGCCGGTGGAACGGAGCGTCATGGCCCGGCGTCTCAAAAAAGGTAAATCTGTCGTCGGCTGCGAAGAGTGCTGCCAGATGGTGGTATTGCCCCCCGATGAACCACTTAGCCTCCGGCCGCTGGAGCGGTTGGCGGTCCTGCGTGAAGGTGCCATCGCCGCGGTGCGAACGCGATTTGAGGAAGTGATTTTCGAACTGCTGCGACTTGCGAAAGAAGAACACCTCCGCGCTCCCACATGCTTCGTGAGTTACGCGTGGGGTCAACCGAAACAGGAACGGTGGGTCGAGCGCCGCTTGGCGCTGGACCTGGAAAAGGCGGGCATCACCGTGATTTTGGACCGCTGGAACAATTCGCATCCTGGGGCCACCGCCGCCGATTTTGAGGAGCGCATTGAAAAAGCGGACCGTGTGCTGATTGTTGGCACGCCGGCCTGTCGACTGAAGTACGACAACAAGGACTCACGCACCGGTACATTTGTGGCGTCCGAGGTGGTGTGGGTGTTGGCGCGGATGCGGGGTTCGGAAGCGGAACAACACACGGTCGTGCCGTTACTTCTTGAAGGTGAACCGGCAGAGTCGTTTCCTCCAGCATTGAAACTGACCCAGTGGAGCGATTTTCGCGATGATGCCCGGTACTTCGACACCGCGCTGGAGCTGCTGCTGGGGCTGTACGGGGTTCCGCCGCAGCATCCTGCGGTTGCGCATTGGAAGTCGCGACTCGCCGACCGTGAGTTGGCACCGCTGGAAGTGGATTCGGACCTTGGCGGCGACGACCAACCGACAGATAAGGAAAAGATGAATCGTGCCATGAAGCGGGTTGGACAGCAGTCACGGGCCTCCGCTTTCGCCGCTGGAAAGTCCGTGGTGGTCGAACAGCAGGGTCGACTGGTCCGGGTCTTTCCCGATGGGACGACACAGCCGTATGACTCAACCGCCGGGGAACCGGTCGAGGCGGAAGGATGAACGCCGAGGGAGCAAAGCGATTGCGGATGTTCGCGGGGCCGAATGGTTCAGGAAAATCGAGTATAATCGGAGAGCTTGCAAAGG
>JAPLOC010001011.1 GCA_026692825.1 Planctomycetota bacterium
GCACGGGAACATGTGCCCGAGGATCGTCGCCAGACCGGCCAGCGTCTGCCAGTGCAGGACTCCCTCATCCGCCAGCAACAGGCGCGGGAGATACGTCGGAACCATTCCCTTGAGCAGATCGAGAACGAAGACGAAAAGTCCCCATTTCCCTCCCAACACCCGGCCGACGTTGGTCGCGCCGATATTTCGGCTGCCATGCTCACGAATATCAATCCCCTTGACGAGGCGCGCCGTGAGATAGCCGAACGGGATCGACCCGATCAGATACGCCAGACAAACCAGACCACAACCCAGAGTCGTCGGATCCATTTTCGCCCTTTTCGCTTCAGGTCGCCGGCGGCGCGAGTCGCGTCGACAACTCGGCCAGTTGTGAGACCACTTCTTTCGCCGCCCCGGAATCAATCGCCTCGGCGGCCAGTTCGACTCCTTGCAGCAAGGTGTTCACCCGCAGGCTGGCCAACAGCCCGGCGGCGGCATTCGCCAAGACAATGTCCCGCCTGGGTCCCGCGCCCCCTTCGAAAATCGCCCGAATCGCCGCAGCGCTCTCGGCGGGGGAATCAACCCGCAGATCTTCGGGAGTACAGACCGGCAAGCCAAACTGCTGCGGCGTCCACAAATGTTGCACCACCTTGCCCGGTTCCACCTCGAACGCACTCGTTTCGCCCCACAGGCTCACTTCGTCCAACTGGTCGGCACCGCACACCACGTAGGCGTGTTTGCGGCCCAGGTCGGCGAGCGCCCGCGCGACCCGGGAAGCGGTCTCCCGTCGGCCGACACCAATCAACTGATAGTCGGCACGGGCGGGATTGGTGAGCGGCCCCAACAGGTTGAAAATTGTGCGAAACTTGAGCTGTCGGCGGACCGGGGCGACGTGCCGCATCGCCAGATGGTAGGTCGGAGCGAAACAGAAGCCGATCCCCACTTCCTCAATGCACTGGGCCGAGGCTTCTGGAGTGAGGCCGACATGGACCCCCAGTTGCTCCAACACGTCGGCCGATCCGCTGCTGCTGGAGACGCTGCGGTTGCCGTGCTTGGCGACCGGGACGCCACAAGCGGCGACCACAAACGCGGTCGCGGTGCTGATGTTGAATGTGTGCAATTGGTCGCCGCCTGTTCCACACGTGTCGAGCAGGCTGCGGTGCTTCACGGGAACGGGGGTCGCCCGCTCGTGCATTGCGCGGGCGGCTCCCTCAATCTCGGCGACCGCTTCCCCCTTCATCCGCAAGGCAGTGAGCAGGGCGGCGATTTCCACATCGCTGGCCGCTCCATCCATGATAGTGCAAAACGAGGCATACGCTTCGTGGCTGTCGAGATCGTGTCCGGACGTCAACCTGCCCAGCGCGTGCTGCAACGTGTTCGGGGCGGCGGCCTGATTCATGGCGGGGGGGGCTTGCGTGAGAGCGAGGCGACTGAGAGGATGCGTCGGGTGAGCTACCAGTCTCGCGAATGGTTTCGCATGCGCCAAGACAACGCGTGACGCGCGCCGGTTCGTGAGAGGGTGTTCGACGGATCTCGCAGACCAATTCGCTCTTGAATCCCCCAGTCGACGCATGCACGAAATCCCCGCCGTTTTCTCCCGTCTTGTGGCCGCTGTGGTTGTCGCCTGCCTGACATTCGGAAACCTTTCCTGCGAATGTCGCGCGGCGGACGACTCCCCTCCCAATATCCTGCTGATTATCTCCGACGACCAGGGCTGGACCGACTTCGGTTTCATGGGACACCCCGTCATCCAGACCCCGAATCTCGACAGGCTGGCGAATGAAAGCGCGTTGTTCCCCAACGCGTACGTACCGACGTCGCTGTGTCGCGCCAGTCTCGCGACGCTGCTGACCGGGATGTACGGCCACCAGCATCGCATCTGCTGCAACGATCCCCCCGACGGTGTCGATCGCGCGGCGATGCACCCGTTCATTCAGGCGGCCCCCGCTTTGCCCCGCCTGTTGGGAAAGCAGGGTTACGTCAGCCTGCAAACGGGGAAGTTCTGGGAAGGACACTTTTCCAACGCGGGGTTCACCCACGGGATGACGGAAAAGGGCCGGCATGGTGACGACGGGTTGACGATTGGACGGGAAACGCTGAAGCCGATTGATGACTTTCTGGCGAATCGGAACGGTAAGCCGTTCTTCGTCTGGTATGCCCCGATGCTACCTCACGAACCACACAACCCACCGCCGCGGTTGCTCAAGAAATACACCGCCGAGGGTCGACATCCCAAACTGGCGGCGTACTACGCCATGTGCGAATGGTTCGACGAAACGGTGGGGGACGTTCTCAAACGACTCGACGACCAGGGGCTACGCGACAACACGGTGGTGATGTTCACGGTCGACAACGGTTGGATTCAGGAAACGGGGGAGGTCCGCACGACCCGTGGCTGGTTCGCCCCGAAGAGCAAACTCTCTCCCTACGATGGCGGCTTGCGTTTTCCGCTGATGATCCGCTGGCCCGATAAGATCCCGCCCGCCAGACACGAGACACTGGTTTCCAGCATCGATGTGGTTCCCACATTGCTGGAAGTTGCGGGAGTGAAAAACCCGCCCCGCTTGCCCGGACTCAGCCTCCTGCCGGAATCGCGGGGCCAGGGAAAAGTCGATCGCGACGCGGTTTTTGGCGAGATTTTCGTCCATACCGCGAAAGACATCAACCGGCCGGCACTCAATCTGACGCATCGCTGGGTGCGGCAGGGAGATTGGAAGCTCATCCTTTTTGAAGAGGAGGAAACGGCACATGGTCCGGAACTTTACGATCTGGCGCACGATCCGCTGGAAGAGAAGAATCTCGCCGCGTCGCAGCCACAGCGGGTCGAGAAGCTGACCGCCCAAATCAACACCTGGTGGGCGGGACGGAACGCCCCCGACAATGTCGCGCTCCCGGCCGCGAAACCGAGCCTTCAAGCAGAATGGATCTTCCCTCCCAAGCACTTGCACAGTCACGGATCGTGCGTTGTCGAGTGTCCCAACGGGGATCTGCTGACCTGCTGGTATCAGGGATCGGGGGAACGAAAGGCCGATGACGTGTTCGTGGAAGGGGCGCGGAAGCGGAGCGGTGATTCGAATTGGAGCGAACCGTTTCTGTTGGCCGACGCTCCCGGATTTCCCGACACCAACCCCTGTCTGTTGATTGATCCCGATCAGAAATTGTGGTTGATGTGGCAAACGATTGTCGCCAATGACTGGCACACGGCGATCTGCCGCTACAAAGTCAGCAGTGACTATCAAGGGGCCGGGGGACCGAAGTGGGAATGGGCTGACGACATTCTGTTGAAACCCGGTCCGGAATTCGCCGAAGCGATCAATCGCCACGCCGACGCCGTCGAGGCCGCGATCGATCAGGTTCCCGCCGACCAGCGCGAAAAACTCCGCGGCTACCTGGCGGAACGTCGCCAGCGCGGGGCCGACAAGTACTTTTCGCGCATGGGGTGGATGACCCGCGCGCATCCCTACGTGCGCGACGGAAAGCGACTGATTGTGCCGTTGTATTCGGATGGTTACGACCTGTCGCTGATGGCCTTGTCGGATGACGGCGGTCTGACATGGCGGGCGAGCCAGCCACTGGTCAGTCTGGGGGGAGTGCAGCCGAGTCTTGCGCAGCGTCGCGACGGCACGCTGGTCGCCTTGATGCGCGATAATGGTCCGCCTCCAAAGCGGGTGTTGATCGCCGAGTCGAAAGATGGGGGAGAAGTGGGGGGCTGTTGTCGATACCGACATTCCCAACCCGGGTTCGGGCTTGGAGGTTCTGGTGTTGAAATCCGGACGCTGGCTATTGGTGAATAACGACACCGAGCAGGGCCGGCATCGGCTGTCGATCTGGCTTTCGGACGACGAAGGGAAGAGTTGGCGCTGGAAGCGTCCACTGGAAGACCATCCTCCCGGGCCGGAAGCCCACACCGCGAGCTATCCGTCGGTGATCCAGGGACGCGACGGCACCATTCACGTCACGTACACATTCACCCTGAAGGGACCCGACGTGCCGAAGGATTCTGAAGGGAGGCCCCTGCGAG
>JAPLOC010001012.1 GCA_026692825.1 Planctomycetota bacterium
GGGGCATGGGGCGGCCGAGTCGAATTACGGACGACGCCGGCGGGCCGAGTTTTTTGAACGGACGTTGATGCCGGGGCGCTGAGTTCCAACCGAAACGAAAAAATCCGGGCACGCAGCAGTACCGCCGCGCACCCGGAGTGAATTCGACTTGACCTGAGTCGCTAATGTCCAGAGTTCCCAATGTCGTGTCGAGCGTGGTGTGGGGAAAACTGTTGAATCCCGTATTGCCAAACGGCGTACTGGGGCCGTCGTGCTGACCGAGGCCCCCCTACTTTACGTCGCGGGCCCGCTTCGCCAGCGTTTCATACAAGCGCCCAAACGCTTGGGCTTTGGTTTTTGAATAGCCTCCGGATGCGCACGATTCGCCGTAGATCAGTTTCTCTTTTCCCTCGACAACAACGCTGATCGAGCGATGTCCCAACTCGAAGTCGGTCCCGGCAAAGTGAACAAAATCCTCGTCGGCGAGATCGGTTACCGAAAAAAAGTCGGCATCGAGCAGGACCTTACCCAATTTACTGGTATCGCAGCGTTTTGACTCGACTCGTCGGTAGGTCAATCGATACCCTCCCTTCGGGTCTTGGGAGGTCTCACTGACCACGCGATGGACCCGGTCGGTGGTGAATTCCCAGAGTTCCCGGAACCGCTTCTGTTGGGGTTTCGCTGACGCGTTCGATTCACTCTCACGGGCCTCGTCGGCGGAAATCGAATTGAAGAGATCGGCTTCCAACCGCAGCACGACCCCCTTGGGCAACGCATCGCCAGCTTCCTCGCCCCCCAAGATCTTCCGCAATACCGCACGCTCGTTCGGTTCGCCATCATTTACGGGATCTTCCGGATATGGGCCGGCAGCACCCATGGCGCCTCCAAAGAGAATCCAGGCAAGGCACGCGACGCCGGCAAATCGGCTCATGGATGAACTCCAGGAAACGGGGGTAGGGGATCGGAGGGACGATCTGTTGGACGTCGGGTGACCCGAATTGGTTCCCGTCGCCCCAGTGTGATCGTAACAACGAAACCCGACCGACCAGAAGAGCGGCGAACCAGGTTCGGCGTTCCCTGCCAGGAAAATCCCGGGCGCACGGAGAGCCTTTCGCCACCTTGAAAACGAGAATACCATACCAAGTGTGACCGTTCCCCCTCCGCACCAGACGCTTTCACGCCATGATCTTTGTCAGTTATCGAAATCCGGCTTTGAATCCACAGGTAGCCCGCCTGGTGGAGCGACTTGCCGAGGAGTTTGGGAGCGAAGCGGTGTTTCGCGACCGCGACTGTCTGCCGGGCAGCCAGAACTTCCCGGAGACTCTCGAAGTCGCCGTTCGCGAGTGTTCGGTTTTTCTGGCGGCGATTTGTCCGCAATGGAAAAAGGCGCTCTTCGAAGAAGGGCACGTTCACGAATTCACTCACCGGTTGAGTGACCCGAACGACTGGGTTCGGCGGGAGATTTCGCTCGCACTGCGTGAGGGCAAAGTCATCGTGCCGGTACGTATTGAAGCGGTCAAGCCGCCGACGGAAGCCTGGTTGCGCCCCTTTGGATTGGAGCGGTTGGCAACGATTCATGGACCAGAGTTGCGAACGAATGACTTCGAAACGGATTTCAGTGCGGTCGCCGACCTTCTCTGTGGCTTGTGCCCAGACCTTCGCGTCGCCCGCGAAAAACAACGCGCGAAGCAACCACAACCAACCCCCCCCGGCACGATTCCGACCGGACCGCTCCTCCCCTCGGTCGCCGCTTACCTGCAGCGCCTTACCACCGACACTTCGCGACTGCGGCTGCTGGGGCTTGGGCGGCATCCCCGGATCTCGCTCCCGATCAGCGAAGCGTATGTTCCGCTCCAGGCGGTTTACCACCCGTCGTTCCATCAGCAAGAGTTTGGCAAGTTCCCCGTTGACACCAGTGATCGAGAACTGCAACTGGAACTCTCGCAAGTCTTCCTGCATGCCCGGAAGGCGCATCTCCGGGGAGTGGTCCTGTTGGGGGAACCCGGGGCGGGGAAGACGACCGGTGCCCGGCAACTCGCCTGGAGTCTCGCCAGCGGTGCGATCCCCCCCGCCACGATGGGACTGCCCGAGGACATCACCCCCGTCTTTCTGAAGTTTCGCAACTTCCGAACCGCGCTGCGCAAACACCCGGCGGGACTGAGCGAGTTCCTGTGTGACGAAACGCACTGCCCGAATGTCGCCGACCCACTCAAGAACCCGGGGCGCGATCTTTGGAACCTGCCGACCTCGAAGATCCTGTGGATCCTGGATGGTCTCGATGAAGTCGTGGAACCAGGAGCCCGGCAGACAGTGGCCGGCTGGTTGCGACAGGCGATAATCGACCGTGTGGACGACAGGTTTCTGGTGACGTCGCGGTATCAGGGATACCACGCTTCGGGGGTGCCGTTGCAGGGGGATTTTGTTGAGTACCACGTTCGTCCTCTGACCCCCGCGCAGGTCGAGAAGTTTGTTCTTGACTGGTTCCGGTCAGTCTATTCTCAAATGCTGACTCATGAAGTGAATTCGGCTGCAACGGGGGCGGCGGAGGGGGAGCGGTTGCTGAGAGTTCTGTCGCTGTCGGCGTACCAGACCGGGCGCGTTCTGGAACTCACATCGAATCCGCTGCTGCTGACGATCTTGTGCATGGTCTTCGACGAGCAGCACGACCTGCCGACGGGGCGGGCCGAGCTGTATGAAAATTGCGTTCGCGTGATGTTGCAGCATTGGCGGAAGGATCTGTATTCGGAGGAGCGCGATTTGAAGTTGGTGCCGTATGACGCCGAGGGGGCGCAGACGGTCTTGGCACGTGTCGCCTGGTGGTTGCCGGCTGAGGCGGCGCGCGGCCTGGCGATGGTCGCCGACTCGGCGGGCTTGGGGCGCGACGGGCGGGCGTTTCTCCAGAAAATGTTGGATGAAACCGGAATACTGGCGATGGGCGGGGCCGGGGACGGACGCTGCGGGTTTCTGCACCGCAGTTTTCAGGAGTTTCTGGCGGCCGACCACGCCGCCCGCGAGGGGCTGGCCCAAGAGTTGGCGGTGCGGGCCGACGACGCCTGGTGGCGGGAAGTGGCTCTGCTTTCTCTACGGCGGTCGCGCCCATACTGCGAGGCGTTTTTTGGCGAGATGCTGCGATCGGTCTCCCCGAGAGCAATCCCGATCTCGCCGACCGATGTTTGAATGAGTCGCGGTTCTTCGCGATCGAGCCGTTTGTGAAGTTTCTGCAACCACAGGTGCCACCCATTCCCGGCCAATGGTTGGTGGCTCCACCGGACGGCAATCCTGGCGAGCTCCGATCGCCGCGTCAGATCGCGGCGGTGTTGCGGTTGTTGCGCAGCCGCGCGGCGCAGCATCCCGAATTGTTGCCGCTGCTGACCTTCCACGCGCGGTCTGCGGATTCGGAACTGCGGGATGTCGTCCGAGAGATCCTGTTGATGCTTGGCGGATCGACGCCAATCGAGTCGATTGTGCGAGATCGCAATGAGTATTTTGATGAGAAGTCGGGAATCACGTTTTTGCGGATTCCGGCGGGAGACTTTTTGATGGGATCGGAAAAGATCACGGACGATGAGAAACCGGTGCATCGGGTCACGATTTCACGCGACTTCTGGCTGGCGAAACACCCAGTCACAAATGCGCAGTACGAACGATATCTGAGATCAGCCGCGGGAGAGCTAGTGCGACCCGCTTATTGGGACGAGCGTAGGTACAACCAACCCGAACAGCCGGTCGTCGGCGTGTCATGGGATGAGGCGGTGGCGTTCGCCCACTGGTGCGGGGCGCGGCTGCCGACGGAGGCGGAATGGGAATACGCCTGCCGCGCGGGGAGTTCTGGTGACTATTGCTTTGGTGACGACGTTGCGCAACTCGCGGATTACGCGTGGTACAATCCAAGCAGCAACGGTCAAGCGCAGCCGGTTGGAACAAAGCGACCGAACGTGTGGGGCTTACACGACATGCATGGCAACGTCTGGGAATGGTGTGCGGATTGGTACGCCGCGTACGCCGCGACCGCTATGACGGATCCAGCAGGCCCCAATAGGGGCTCGGACCGGGTGTTTCGGGGCGGCAGCTTGGGCGGCGGCGCGGGTGTCTGCCGCTCGGCGATCCGCAATAGGTACTCGCCGTCCTACCGATTCAACTTCCTGGGCTTCCGTGTGGCCCTCAGTTCCGCTGAGCGCAGCCGGTAACAGTCCGGGTAGCGGAGCCGGGTCGCGGAGGTCCGAAGGGGTTTTGGCGGGACGCCACGCCGGTCAATTGAGTCCACGGTACGGCGAAGAGGCGAAGCCCCGACGGGGGCGGAAAGAATGGACGAGAACCCTTCCCGTGAGAAGGTGGTCACATTCGTCTGTCATCGACAGCCCGCTGTCTGTTGAGGAACCGGTACTTTGCCCGACTCAGTCGGCTGGAACACCATCCGTTACCGCGTGGAGTTCATTTTCGGTGCGGTGAGAACGGTCGAGGATCAGTCGGTTTCGCACGACCTTGTTGATCAAGAGCTTGCTCTCGCCTTCAATTCCCACAATTCGGAATCGCACCCGAAAGCGCTCGAGACCAAAGACTGATGCGGTTCGTCCAAAAAACTCATCAACAAAACTCGGCATGAGCAGCGACACACCCGACGCGTCGATTGTGATTTGTTCTGCTGGCGGAACTTTCGATTCGAATTCCAGCAACTGGCCACGAACGTGTCTCCCGATGTCGCGTGAAACGAACTCGACAGCATGTGCCGTCAGCAAAAATAGGTTTTCAGTCATCGAACTGGCTCACTTCTTCCAGCGGGTCGTCGTCATCCAGAGGTGACGGAAGTGTATTATTAGATTGGTTCCAGGCCGAGCTGGTGATCTAGGCGAAATTGATTCAACGTGGCTCCCCAGACCCCTTGCCGGCTCGCCCGGCAG
>JAPLOC010001013.1:0-4408 GCA_026692825.1 Planctomycetota bacterium
GACGCTCCTTGGCGAGAACTGGGGCGAAGGCTGGTGCCATTGGCGCCGTTTGCTCCGCGATGCGTATCAGGAAAGTACTTCTGATGCCGACGGTATGCCTGCCGAAACTTCTGGCGATATGGAAGAATGGCGTCTCTTGATTGATTGCCTTGTAGACACGGTCTTGTGGGACACCGATTATCTCTGCGAAGACGCATACGTTGATCAATCACCGGAAGCTGGCCAGCTCATGAAGGATCAGATGGGCGTCCCTGATGAATACTTCACCGCCGTGGCACCCGATCCCACCGACCGAGACTTGGATATCGCCCGGCAGAATATTCGGGCGTTGATCGACGGTTGAGCACATCGAGCATCCGAATGACGCGGGAGGCCAGCCAACGGACGCTTCGACGGAATCTTTCAGCGATGATTCGAAGAATTGAGCGAATCCGGGACCTGCGGGCATCTCAGTAACGGACTGGCGCGGCTTCAACGTAGTATCGACCGACCTGTGAGCGAGTTTCTCCTTGAATTCTGGGCATCTTCCCAATGATGACGTGCCGCGAGGCGTGTCATTTTTTTGGAACTCGCGGGCTTGAGCCTTACCATTGGCGGCATCTCCAGTACGCCTGACGCACTTCGCGCAAGGTGCTCAATGCCGTGCAGGCGACGTTTGAATTCGGCTTCCAGGGGTTCTTCTGCAAGAAGGATTTCTGGACGGCGCTCAAGGTCCGGTTTGAAGCGAAGGAGGAAGGTGATGTTGCTGAAACCCCGCCAACTCGCCGAACGTCTTAACGTTTCCCTCAGCACCGTCTACGGCCTGATCGAGACCGGCAAGATTGCCTGCCACCGGATCGGGCGTGGTCGTGGTGCGGTTCGGGTTAGCGAAGAGGATCTGGCTGACTATCTCGCATCGTGCCGAAATGCGGAGAAAAACCAAACGAAACCGCCGCGACCTCGCGTGAAATTGAAACATTTGAAGCTCTAGCTAGTCCCCGACGCGTGCATGTGGGGATCGACTCAACAAGACGAGGTGACGGTCGTCGTCACCTCGTCTTGTTTTCGGCTGTCAGGATTCATTCCCCGTTCCACGGTTGAGCGAGCTTCGCAGATGTTCGGTGTCGTTACTGAAATGAGCATAGACACGGGCCAGCATCGATGTATCGACGTGGCCGGCCAGCGTCGACACGGTAATCGGATCGACGCCTCCCTTGAGCAGCCGCGTCATCCACGAGTGACGGAAGAGGTAAAGACAGTATTTGACGCCGAGTTTCCGCTTGATCCGTTCGAACCAGCAGTTCACCGCATACGGAGTCCACGGACGTCCCTCGGCGTTGCGGAAGATCGGCCCCTGCGGATGTTCGAGCATCAGCCGCTTCGTGATCGCGAGTGCCGGCTCAGTGAGATAGACCGCGCGCTCCCGTCTCTTGCCTTTCGACTCGCCAGTCCGAAAGACCCACCGAGCGTTTTGAAGATCGACGTGTCGGGCCTCAACCCGCAGCAGTTCCTGTGGTCGTGGACCACATTCCCAGGCGACAGTCAATATGTCGATGAACGTGGCGTGCTTCACCAGAGCGACGATGGAAGCATATTCGTCGGCCGTGATCACCCGCTCCCGCTTTCCGGCCTGCGGCTTTTCAAAATACGCGATCGGGGATTTCTCGATCAGTCCCTGTTGAACCGCCCAGTTCATCGCCCTCTGAACGGCGATCACGGAACCACGTTTGGTTCCGTCGTTCCAGGTCGAGTGCGAATCGATCCAGCGAGTGACGTGAATCGGCTTGAAGTTGTCAATTGTCAATGTGGCGGGAATCGAGAGCACGAAGGACTGCGTGCGCTTCACATACCAGCGGTACGTGTCGCGGGCTTTGTGCTTTTCGCACCAGTCGAGGAAGTCGTCGATGATCCCGACGACCAGTTCCCCGCTGACTTGCTTGGGGGGCAGTCGATGTGGGGTTGCCATCAACCGGTGGTACTGCTCGAAGGCAGCCTCCTGGTTGTCGCCCAAGTTGACCTGCTTGCCGTCAATCTGGACGTACCAGAGACCGCGCGCAGCACGAAAGAAGGGTTTGGGAAAATGCGGCATGATGAACGCTCCGGCTGAGTGAACGAAAACACCCAGGTGAGCCGGAAGGTTCACTTGCCCCCCTCGGTCAGGTGGTGCTGACCGGGGGGGATTTTCTCTGACAGATTTCTCTGACACAGAATTCGAATCGACGTAACTCATTGCCCCCACTAGGGCTCGAACCTAGAACCTAGTGATTAAGAGTCACTTGCTCTACCAATTGAGCTATAGGGGCGGGTCTCTTCGTCTGGGGTAGAGACACGCCATTCTAGCGGGACGTTCGCGCAACTCAAGTGTCCCGATGATGATTTTTGAACTTGCGGAAAAGTTCCCCCGCACAGGCCGGTTTCTTGAGGGATTTCGTTCCCGATCGACCCAATTCGACGGAGCCGATTTTCAGTGCCCCGATCCGCCGGAAAGTCCTGTACCGGCGTCCGTCGCGTCGGTGTTTCCCTTCCGCAGCATCAAGGTCAAGACAACCCCCACCAGCATCAGGCCGGCCGCCGCCCAGTACGGCCACAAAATGCTGTGGTCTGACAGAGAGAGTCCCAGAAGCGGTCCGAGGATTCGTGCGAGCGCCGACACGCTTTGACCCAAGCCCAGGATACCTCCCGATACCTCCCTGCTGATCCGCGCTCGTTCGGCGCGACAATAGTGACTGCAACGAGGGATTCGACGCCGAAAACCCAATCACCGCCAGCGGCAACACCCAGTACAGCAGGCTGGTCGACTCCTGGTCGCCGGCCGCGCTGACTGCCAGAAACCCAATCGTCATCAAAACCGTCCCGGTGACGGCCATCAGCAACTCGCCCACCTTGGGAAGCAAGCGCCGGACGAGAAAGCCCTGGCTGAGTGTCAGCACAAACCCGATGTAGGCGAACACCAGGTAATTGTCCCGGTCCGCCATTCCCAGGTAATCTGTCAGAAGTGACAAAGTGCTTTCAAATTGCGCAAACGCGAATGTCGTGAGAAACATCGTCAGCAGAATCAGTCCGATCGAGGACTTGCCCAAGGCCTGCTTGAGGCTCGTCAAATCCAGCCAATGCCGGTCGCGCGGCACCGCATCTTTGGGGAGTGACTCAGGCAGCAGGAAAATGGCCGACAAGAGCGCCAGAAACGACAGTACCCCCGCCACATACCCCGGCGCGCTCGCCGGTGCGTTCAACTGGTGCCAGGCGACCTGTTGATCCACTGTGAGAATCTCTGTGATCTTCTCTTCGCGACTCCGTTTCAATCCGTCACGCTGGTCGCGATTACTGCTTTTGCCGAGTTCTTTACGGGCCTGGCGGTATTCGACACTGGCAGCGTCGATTTTCTCCAATTGCGATTCGTCGAGGTGCAAGACCGCTAGGGCGGGATTTCCTTCCCGCCGAAAGTCCGACAGATCTCCCGGAACGAACGCCGCCCCCAGCAATGGGCCGAACGTGAATCCAATGCCAAAGGCGGCACCAATCAACGCCATTCCGGCCGCCCGTTGAGTCGGCCCGGTGACATCGGCGATATAGGCTTGCGCGGTGGGAATGGTCGCGCCGGCGATTCCCGCTCCGATTCGGCAGAGAAACAACCACGGGAGAACGCCCAGTCCCAGCATGGTCCCGGTGGCACCGAGCGAGGTGCAATAGCCAAAGAGTGAATAAAAGAACGCCGACCCGGCGAGGCCGAGGATGAGAATCGGCCGACGTCCGACGCGATCGGAGATGCGTCCCCAGATGGGGGCGAAGACAAACTGCATGATCGAGAACGAGGCCATCAACAGCCCCAGCATCGGGCCACTCGCCTCGAAACTCTTGGCATACCGGGGCAGCAGCGGCAGCACGATGCCGAACCCCAGCAGGTCGATGAAGACTGTGAGGAAGATGATGAACAGCGGCGCGCGGGACGATCGGGTCACGGGGAATCCAGAAGGAAATTGGATGACTGGTCTCGGTGAGGTTCGAGATTGTACCGCCTCACTCCGGACGTGACGAATCACCGGGACCGATCCAAACGGGGACTCACCCCTCCCCATCGCCAGCTCGTGGCTTTCGATCAAGCCGGCGGGGTTCGGTCTTGTCGATCTGGACAACGGCACCGTCGTGGACGACGACCATCAGTTGACCGAACTTCAGTCCCTCCAACGCCTCGACGATCGCCGACACGGGGTTCACGAGGTGGATTGGACACGGTATCGCGGACACTCTGGCTGAGACGGAATTGTCTGGCATGTGGAAACCAATCGATCAAATCGCGAAATCCGAGGGCATGAACACCCGGACGTTGCGGGGTGAAACAAAAACCTGATCGCCAACCTGGAGCTGCAAGACCGCCGCCCGTTCGCGCACCACATCGACAGTCAATTCGATGCCCAACGCGTCCGACAGA
>JAPLOC010001013.1:4420-5521 GCA_026692825.1 Planctomycetota bacterium
CAGTCAATTCGATGCCCAACGCGTCCGACAGAACGCGGGCCTTGAGAACCGACCCCGAGGGATTGAGCTGAACCACCCGGGCGGGTAATGCCGTATTCGAGAGCGGCGTCCGGTCGAGTTCCAGTTCATGAGGGCGGACGTATCCGGTCGCGGCCCGAGATTCCAAATGGGGATAGGCGGGGTAGTCCACCTGGAACGGCCCCATGTGCATCTGGCCGTTCTCCACCCGACCATGAAACACGTTGACGTTCCCCAAAAAGTCCATCACAAACGGTGTTGCAGGCTGATCAAATACCTGCTGGGGAGTCCCTACCTGTTCGACGTGACCGGCTCGGAGGACCACCACCTGATCGGCGACTTCAAACGCCTCTTCCTGGTCGTGGGTGACGAACACAGTCGTCACATGCATCTCTTCATGCAGTTTTCGCAACCAGGTTCGCAGTTCCTGACGGACCTTGGCGTCCAGGGCACCGAATGGTTCATCCAGCAGCAGCATCTTGGGCCGAACCGCCAGTGCCCGCGCCAGCGCGACCCGCTGCCGCTGGCCCCCTGAAAGCTCCGCCGGGTAACGTTTTCCCAGTCCATCGAGTCGAACCAGCGACAACAATTCCTGCACACGGGCCGTCACTTCGACTTTGGGAGTCTTTCTCACCCGCAAGCCGAACGCGATGTTCTCAAACACCGTCATATGACGGAACAGGGCGTAATGCTGGAACACGAACCCGACACCACGGTCGCGCACAGACTGCGTTGAAACGTCCTCATCCTGAAACAGGATCGCGCCCCGGTCGGCCGACTCCAGTCCCGAGATGATCCGCAGTAAAGTCGTCTTGCCGGATCCCGACGGCCCCAGCAGGGCGACCAGTTTTCCCGTGGGAACTTCGAGACTTACGTTATCGAGAGCGACAAAGTCTCCAAACCGCTTTTCGACATTCCGAATACTGATGCTCATAGCGTCTCCTCCTTTTCGATGCTCTCGGCGGCGCTGTATTTCTCGAGGGCCACTTTGCCCAGCAAAGTGGCCAGCGCCATGACCGCCAGACTGGAAGCCACCGCGAATGACCCGGGGTTGTTGAATTGTTGAAAGAGTTTCTCGACACG
>JAPLOC010001013.1:5554-7017 GCA_026692825.1 Planctomycetota bacterium
GGTCTCCCCCTCAATGTGGCCGGAGACGATAAACACCGCGCCGAACTCACCAATCGCCCGCGCATGGCATTGGATCACGCCGAACAGCAATCCCCAGCGAATGTTGGGAAGCGTGATCCGCCAGAACAATTGCCACGGATTCGCCCCCAGGCTGATGGCGGCGAGTTCT
The DNA here is from genome assembly GCA_026692825.1 of Planctomycetota bacterium. Lineage (GTDB taxonomy): Bacteria > Planctomycetota > Planctomycetia > Planctomycetales > Planctomycetaceae > UBA10511. The sequence continues at coordinate 5,724 of JAPLOC010001013.1, forward strand.
TCGTCACTTCCCAACGCCTGCATGAGGGGAATCAATTCGCGAGCTACAAACGGCAGGGTTACAAACATCGTCGCCAGCAGGATCCCCGGCCACGAAAACACCACCTTGATCCCCATCTCCCGCAGGCTGGGGCCCAGCCAGCCCTGCATCCCAAACACCAGCATGAAACACAACCCCGCCACCACGGGAGAAACCGCGAATGGCAGATCGAGCATTGTGACCAAGAACGATTTTCCGCGAAACTCGAACTTGGTGATCGCCCAGGCGGCGGCGAGTCCGAAGATCGTATTCAGCACCACCGACAGGGGCGCGACGGTCAGAGTCAGCCAGACGGCGTGGCGGGTGTCGGGATCCTGCCACATATTCTTCCAGTAGACACCCAACCCCGAGCCAAACGCCTGCCAGAACACAAACACCAGGGGAATCAGAATCAGCCAGGTCACAACGCCAATCGCCAGCAGGATCAAAAGCACCCGCAGCCAGAGCGGCTCGGTCGCGACCATTTTGCCAGCGGTGCGGAATTGTCGATTCGAACTAAGATGCATACCGGCGACTCCTCTGCTCCAGCCAGTTGATGAGCCAGAGCGAAGAAATCGACGCCGTCAACAGCACCACCGCGACCGCGGTCGCCTCGGCGTACTTGAACTCCTCGAGTCGTGCGACCACCAAAACCGCGGCGATTTCCGTTTTGAACGGCACGTTGCTGGAGACGAAAACGACCGACCCGTATTCCCCCAATCCGCGGGCGAACGCGAGAGCGAAACCCGTGACGATGCCGGGCCACATGGAGGGAACCAGAATCCGCAGAAACGTCTGCATGCGGGTCGCCCCCAGCGAGGCCGCCGCCTCCTCCGTGTCCCCCTCCAGACTTTCCAGCACGGGTTGAACGGTCCGTACCACGAACGGCAGTCCCAGGAAGGTGAGAACCAACACAATCGCGGTTCGGGAATAAGCCCCTTCGAATCCCAGAGGTGTGAGATACCGCCCCAGCCAGCCAGTAGGAACGTAAAGACCCGAGTAAACCAGCCCCGCGACTGCGGTCGGCAATGCGAAGGGGAGGTCGATCAGGGTGTCTACGATCCGCCTTCCAGGAAAGCTGTAACGGACCAGAACCCACGCCAGCAGCACGCCGAAAATCACGTCGAACACGGCCGCGACTGCCGCTGCGCCAAACGTAAGGAGATACGCCGACCGGGCACGCTCTGACCAAGCCGCCGCGAGGAACTCCGACGGAGTCAACGTCGCCGCCTTCAGCAGACAAGCCCCCAGAGGAATAATCAACAACAATAGCAAA
>JAPLOC010001014.1:0-5022 GCA_026692825.1 Planctomycetota bacterium
ACGCTCGCCAAATACTCTTGGATCCGCGCCTGATCCGATTTGCTGACCTGCCGGCGCACGAACGAGGCATGTTCCCCCACCCGGTCGAGAATGCTCTGCATTCGGCGACTTCCCTGATTTTCGAACAGGCTGTCGAACGCCAGGGCCGGATAGACCTCCATCGGAACGGGGGAGTTTGCGTCGCGCCAGGAAATGTGCGAGCTGTAGGCCATCGAGAAATTGGTCTCGTGGTAACCGGTGATCGGCTGCTCGCAGCCCAGGACCAGACTCGGTTGCGGTGTCGCGTCGTCGTAGTGATTGGCGAGAACCTGATCGAAACTGACGCCGCCACGCAGAACCGCACCTTTCTGCAACGCCGCTCCCGACAGCACATTTCCCGTCTGGCCGGGGTGAATTCCCACCCCGGTCGCGTGCTTGTTGAACAACCCGGTGATCACGTTCAACTTCGACTGGAACGGCTCCAGCGGGGTGAGACTGGGGCTTAACTCAAGACCGGTCGCCCCGCGTTTGGCCCACCAGTTCTTGGGACTAATCCCATTCCCCATGAACAGGGCGGCGAAACGGTTCGGAAAGGCTGCCGGCGCGACTTCGGGAACCGATTCGGAACCCCACACCGGAAGCGATTCCAGCCAGGGAAGCCCCATGGCGACGCCTGCCCCTTGCAGGAACAGTCGGCGGCTGACAGGAGTGTGCGGCAGGGACATCGCGGCGTTCCGTGGGAAACGGTTCACGTGAGGGACAATGTCGTCATTGTGCCAGATCCTTGGGGGGGTGAACAGGGATTGAGAACCGCCTGATTTGCCCGGGGAGCGCCTGGCGGTATCCCACGTACTCGGTACTCGATCAGACTGGGAATCGCACTTTACAACAGCACGTCGCCAAACCGCTGCCGCAGAGCGTGCCAGGCATCTTTCGAGAAATCGTCTTCTGTGAGGAACAGGTACTTCAGACGCTGCAACCGAGGAGTTTTGGCGAGAATCAAGGCTCCTTCATCTCCGAACGGATTGCGATTGAGATTGAGTTCCTCGAGTCTGTCGGCAAAGACAGATTCGACCAGGCTGCGGACGCAGTCGGCAGACAAATCACAGTCTGACAATTTCAGTTCACGCAGTCCCGCCAGACGCTGACAATTCGAAAGCAGTTGCACCCCTTCCAAGCCGGGCCGAGCGTACGCGGCGTCGAACACAGTGAGCCGACCCAGATGCGGCGACTCCACCAGCCGCCGAATGCCCTCCGCTGTAAGAGGGTTACATAAATCAATCGTCAGACTGGTGAGGCTGGCCAGCCAGGGAACTTCGGACAGCAGCGTCAACATGGCATCTCCCGGGACCGAGGCACCCACGTCCAATTCGCGCAACTGCGCTTTCGGCAGTAGCCGAAGTGGAGCGATCTTGGCCGGATCCTCCAGCCGGCTTCGGGAGAGATCGAGGACTTCCAGTGTGGGAAAGAATGCCGCCTGGACCAACGCTTGCACGCCGTCGGCAGTCGGTCGAAGTTCGTTCAAAATCAGTCGTCGGACATTTCGCAGGCTGGAACAGGCCGCCAGCAACTTCAGTTCGGGATCGCCCAGCTTGTTTCCTCCCAGGTCGAGATCTTCCAGTTGCTGCAATCCGGGGGACTTCGCCAGCGATTCCATGGCCCTGGATGTCAATTCGCAACCATCGAGATTGAGGCGTTTGAGTTGTCGCGAAATCGGAGATTGTGCAAGCTGTTCCACCAATTCATCGCTGAGCGGCAACCCTGCGAGCTTCAGGTCGGTCAACGAATGGAAATGCGGCGAGGCAAAGATGGCACCAAGACCCTCGTCGTCGGCTTCGCAATCCGATAGCTGCAATGACTCAATTTGACCCATCTGGGGGCACTTCGCAATTCCTTCCAGGTCGAAACTTCCCGACAGTGTGATCTCGCGCAGCAAAGGTGCGGCATCGAACAACTGCTTCACCTTGCGCGGCAGAACCCTCGAATTGTCGATCTCGACCGTCCGCACGATTCCGTTTTCCACGCCGGGAGAGGTCCCGAGTTTCTCCAGAGGTTTCAACAGTTTCGGCTCGAGTTTCTCATAGAGTTCCGACCATCGTGCGTCGAGTTCGACGCGCGCTGGATCATCCGGAGGAAGCGTTTCCAGCAGGCAGTCGACCCGAATGTACTCTCCTTGGGGGTTTCCCTGAGCTGTCAGCCAATCGGCATAATCCAGCAGGGGTTGGATTTGCCCGGGAGCGCTGATGATCGCCTGGAGCAATTGTTGCTCCTGCGGAGTGCGCGAAGACCCCGTGAACAGGTCCTTGACCCAGTCGGTAACGCGTTCCAGCGGCGATTCCGGTGCCAGTTGATGCGCACGATCGTAGAATTCGTTCGCCTCATCCAATTCCTCGGATGTCGACGGAATCCACGTGACAGTCCGGACTCCTTCAGCCACCTGTTCCTTCCACGTGATTTGCACAATCCCTTTTTTCGAAATCTTACGGACGGGAGTCGTCAACAGCTTGCGGACGGGTGGATCGGCGGCCGGTTGCATTCCTCCGGGCAAAGCCGGGATCGTAAACGTTCCGATCGTGGCACTCCCCAGCTGGCAGAGAAACCCACGGCGGGACAGTGCGGGATCTGGCATAGCATCAGAATCAATCGTCATCGTTGTCGATCTGCTCAGCGGACCTGGCGAAATTCAAGAGGCACGATTGTATCCGGTCGCCCAGAAAATGCTCAGTGGTGGCTGCGGCATGTTGAACAAACCCGAATGCAGAAACGGACGGGATGGACAGAGGAATTCCATCATAAGAGAGCCGCGCACGCAGTAAGCGATCGTCGATAACCGCTTACTGCGTGCGCGGCTCCTTACGAACCCGGACTTGTGGAGTCCGCCCGGTCGGCTGTGAGGTATTGTGAGGAAGAACGGTAGGCGGGATCGAGATCCCGCAGTCCATGGAGCCACCCTTGTGGCCGGTGTGGGGACGCATTAAAAAAGTTGGCGACACAAACCGAGTCCGGGAATCAGAGCATGTCCACTTCGCAACAACCTGGACTGGAAGTCGAGACATCGTACTCTCTGCTCCATCGCGCGCGGTCGCATGACGAAGACGCGTGGCGGTGTTTGTGCCAGTTCTACGGGCCGTTGATTTACCACTGGTGCCGCAAGGCGGGAGTGGGGGCGGAGGATTCCGCCGACCTCTTGCAGGAAGTTTTCCGCTGTCTGGTTGTCCACTTGGCGGGCTTTCAGAAGACTTTGGCCACCGGCTCATTTCGGGCCTGGCTCTGGGTCATCACCCGCAACCGAATTCGGGATCATTATCGGGTCCAAAGAGGGAAGGTGCAGGCGGTTGGGGGGTCAGATGCACACTGGAGGCTTTCCCGCATACCCGACCTGGAATACGATGACGGGGCGGATTCGTCGGTGTCGCTGTCAGGTGGTCTGATGTGTCGGGCGCTGGCGATTGTGCGCAATGAGGTTTCCGAGAACACCTGGATCGCCTTTTGGCGGTCAAGCGTTGACGGAATCGCCCCGGCTGCCGTCGCCGTCGAACTGGGAATCACTTCCGAATCGGTACGCCAGGCGAAGTCTCGCGTGTTCAAACGGTTGCGGTTGCTCCTTCAGGACTGAGGGAATACCATCGAACAGCCGCGAGAATCCGCTGGTCGCCAGCCTGGGCGATGAACCATGCCCGAAACCCCCTGCCCAACTCCCGATCAGCTATTCGACTTCTTACACAGTCGGACCGGCGAGGTTCCCGCTCCGGAAGTCGAAACGCATGTCGCCGACTGCCCGTGCTGTCAGACCAAGCTGTACGGCAGCGAGCTGACAGATGAATCCCTGGTCGCGGCGTTGAAGCGGGGCGTGGAGCCGGGTGAATTTGAGGGCGAGCCACAACTTCAGTTGGCCCTGGAGCAAATCGAGCGATTGCCGACCTGCGATAAGACCTCTGCCTTGAACGCGGGCGAGTCCGCGCGACACGCGTCGGAAGCGGATCCAAACGACACCGTCCTGGCCAGCGAAATGTGGTCCTTGGGGCCGTATCGTGTGCTGGAATTTCTGGCTCGCGGGGGAATGGGGGCGGTCTACAAAGCCGAGCATTCGCGGCTGGAGATGATTGTCGCCATCAAGGTGTTGTCCGACAGGCTGTCGCGTGATCCCGAGGCGGTGGCGCGATTCGGGCGGGAAATGAAAGCGGTCGGGAAGATCAACCAGCGAAACGTCGTCCGGGCGTACGATGCGGGGGAACACGACAGCCGACTCTACCTGGCGATGGAGTTCATCGACGGCCGAAACCTGGACCAGATCGTCAAAGCCCGGGGGCCGTTGCCAATCACGGCGGCCTGCGAAGTGGTCCGCCAGGCGTTGGTCGGAATGCACTGCGCCCATGGTCACGGTTTGGTTCATCGCGATTTGAAACCCTCGAATCTGATGGTCAATCGCGACGGGGAGGTCAAAGTGCTGGATCTCGGATTGGCGCGACTTCTCACCCCGACTGGGAATGACCTCTTGACGAGTGAGTTTCAGGTCATGGGGACGGCGGATTTCATGGCCCCCGAGCAGGCGATGAACGCGCGGGAAGCGGGCCTCTCGACCGATATTTACAGCCTGGGCTGTACGCTGTACGCGCTGCTGTGCGGTCGGCCACCATTTTCCGGCGCCAAATACGATTCTTCCTTCGCGAAACTGATGGCCCATCATCAGGAACCCCCCGCGCCTGTGATCATCCTGCGGCCAGAAGTCCCTGTCGGACTCTCCGCGGTTGTTGACAAGGCGCTGGCCAAGTCCCTCCATGATCGTTACGCCACGGCCGCTGAGTTTGCGGACGCGTTGCAACCCTATGTCGCGGGGGCAGATCTGGTCACACTGGCGACAGGTGCTGGCGAGTTCCCCCAGTCAGAGTCCGGCAGTGTCGATTGGCATTCGGATGGTGTCGAAGCCCATGGGAGTGCGACCGCGACGTCGTCGTCGGTGACTCGGCCGACCGCGGACGCAACCATTTCGCGGCGGCCGTTGGGAAGATGGGTCTGGTGGGCGGTGCCGTTGGGATTGATGTT
>JAPLOC010001014.1:5029-5783 GCA_026692825.1 Planctomycetota bacterium
GCTTCCCGATCGGTTGCCGTTGAGGAGGGCCTCACGGACCAACCTCCCGATACCGCGAGTGTTGAACCATCGTCCGTTCGAGTCGTCCGCCCGGATGCACAGCATGAACGTCGAGCGGCGGAGTGGGCGGTGACGCAGGGGGCCATTGTCACGATCGGGTGCCTGGACCGGGAATATCAGGTTGTCCATTCTGAAGAATTGCCCGCAGAGGATTTTCAGATCTGGGGCATTCAATTCACCAAACCGATCGCGGAGAATGACCCGGAATTCACCCTGCTGTGCGAACTGGTGAGGCTGGATCGCCTCCACTTTATCGATCCCGAGCTGACCGACGCCCTGGTCGACCAACTGATTCAAATCCCCCGGCTACGTTTTCTCACCTTGAGATTTGACACGGTGCTCGCCCACGACCTGGACCGGTTGGCACGGTGCCGCCACTTTCAGGAATTGAAGATTCAGGGCTCCGTAAGTGACGAAGAAGTCGCCGGCGTTTTCCAACTGACCAACACGGATATGCTGGCGCTGGAAAGCCCGAAAATCACCGATAAGAGCCTGATCGAACTCGAAAAAATGGAAAGTTTGACCGGACTCAGTTTACTCTTTACGCGGATTTCCGACGAAGGATTGGAACACCTCCGTCCTTTGTCACACCTCGAGCTCCTGTTTCTGCCCTATACCGCTTTGACCGACAAAGGGTTGAATATCGTCAAGGACTTCAAGGGCCTCTATTGGCTGAATCTGGGTGATACCGCCA
>JAPLOC010001014.1:5823-9111 GCA_026692825.1 Planctomycetota bacterium
ATTTTGACGCTCAGCCATACAAAAATCTCCGATGCCGGCCTCGTCCATTTGCGCCCCATCGCTTCGTTACGATCGCTGGATCTGCGGGAATCCCGGATCAACGACGCGGGAGTCGACGCCTTGGCCGACCTCACTCAGTTGACGGAACTGCGTCTGGGAGACCGGCTGTCTGCCGACGCGGTCCGGGAACTGCGGATGCGGATGCCCGGTTGCAGAATCGCGTCGGATACGGCCCCCGAGAACGCGGGGAACTAAGAAATTCCCCGTCTTGGTGACCTACGGGGCCATGTTCGGCGATTCCCCTATGTCTCGATTCGCCGACGCCGTTCAGGGATCGCGGTAAAGGGGCAGGTGTCGGTAATAGACCTCGAGGGTCAGCACGCACAGGCACGTGAGGTAAAGCCGGCCCCCTGTTTCCGCGTTTTCATCGGGATGTCCCGACGGTTTGGTCGGGTTCCAGCTTCCCGAGAGTTTGCCTCCCGAGCGAATCTGATTCTTCACCAATTCGGCCCGGGCGAGATTGTTCCAGCCCTCCCAGGATTCCCCTTGTAAGTTGTGCAGCATCTGGGCGGCGTAGTACCACTGGTAGACATTCCGCCGGCCCGAGTCCCAGCGCGGCGTCTGGTCCGGTTCGTTCAGATAACGGGCGCCTGAGAGCAGCGCCGGGTGATCGCGGGGCCACCCAAGATATTGCCGACAAAGGAGTCCTTCCGCGGTCATCGCCGGCGTGGCGGTTCGAGATGTTGGTTCGTAGCGGTATCGCGCCCCGTCGTCGAATTGCACCAGATCGAGAAATCGCGTCGCCCGGTCCAGTGTTTCAGGCGGGGGCTCAATTCCCGCCATTCGGCCGGTTTGAATCGCCATGATCTGCCAGCCAAAGACCGAGAGGTCCCCCTCGCTTCCCCGCCGGTATTTCCACCCCCCCGTCCGTGGATGCTGTGACTCGTGGATGAAGTTGAGGCCGTCGAGAACCGGCTGCTTGAGCGTAGGATCCCCGGTGAGCGCCAGACATTCGGCAAGCGCCATCGTCGCCTGGGCGTGGGCGTAGAACGAGGCGTTCTCCCCTTCCTGATTGGAGTCAAAGAAGTCTCCCTTGAGAAAGTCCCCCTGCTTCTGCACCCGCTTGAGCCATTCGACGCCCCGTTCCACGCGTGCGCGATGTTCTCCCGTTTGAGGGGTGTGTCCCGCACCCAGAAAACAGAGCAGGGCGAGCGCGGTCGCCCCGGTGTCAGTCTTGATCACGCCGGCATCGGGATATCCCTGATGGAGTTCCCAATGTCCGTCCGGCTTTTGAATCTGGGCGAGCCAGTTCAGGCCGCGTTTCACCGCCTTCTCGGTTTCGTCGTTTCCGCCCATTTCCTGAAGGGCGTCCGCCGGCCGGTCGGCGGACCGGGCCGCCAAGGCTCCCGCGACCTTCACTTCCGTTGGCGCGCGAACGGCTGGCGGAGCTTTTTCGGTGTCCCCCGCCGGCTTCGCAGTCGCATTCCCGGCGACCGCGACTTGAGCGATCGGCGCGACGGTGATCGGCATGGGCTCGCGCGTCGCTCTGGGGGGCTTCCGCGCGCCGAAACCTCCCAGCATCGGCGTCAAATCGTCCTCGCGATTCTGCTGGATGACAATCACCGCCAGGATCACCAGAATCGCCACGTGCAGCGCCAGGCTGATTCCCGCTCCCAAACTGAGTCTGCGCAGTTCCAGCCAGGTTCTGGCGAGCCACTGTTCGGGAGTTCGCACCGCCGACCGAAAGCGACCTCCCCGGGGAACGCGCGGCACCGGCTTCCCGTCGGGCGTGGCGGGGCGGGGCCGCGCCGGCCTGGAAGTGGCGGGTTCGTCTCCGTCAGAACGCTGTGGTGCTGAGCCAGACATGGAAAACGGCGTGTTGAGAGATTGAGGCCGCTGGGGAATCAGGTGCGATAGAAGTCGACCGTCTGTCGCAAGCCTTCGGAGAGCGTCGTCGCCCGCCAGTCAGGAAACAGGTCCGTGATCATCGCGGAGCGGGGTGAATCGTTGCTGGGCAGGCAGGGACCGTCGACAGTCAGTGTTCCCGCCGACCCCGGGACAATCCGCTCGATCGCGGCCACGATCTGTTCCACACTCGCCAGTTCACTGGGGAGATCGACGACATGCGCGCCGGGGGGCGTTTCCAGCGCCGACCGGACGAAGGCCCGCGCGACATCCACCACGTAATCGTACCCCAGCGCTCCCCGGAAGCTGATGGTGAACGACTCTCCACGCGCCGCCGACCGGGCCGCCAACGACGGTCCCGCCGAGATCCCCTGTTCCCGTTCCGGACCGTAGACCACGTGTGGCCTCAGTCCGACGGACGGGAGTTGGAAGTGCATCCAGTACTGTTCTGCGACCAGTTCGCACGCTTTCTTGAAGGCACCGTAAAAGGAGGGGGGGCGGTTGGGGATCCGGGGACCGGCATTCGCGGCCTCGCCCGGTTCAGGACCAAACACCGCCAGCGAACTCGCCCACGAGAGACCGCGTATTCTGTGGGTTCGGGCCGCCTCGAACAATGCTGTCGTCCCCAGCACGTTGACTTCGCACCCGCGAATCGGATCGGACTGGCAATCGGGAGTGAGGAGCGCGGCGAGATGAATGACGTGGGAAACCGGGCCGTCGGCGAAAGCGCGGTCGAGCGCGGAACGGTCCGTGAGAACACCTCGATGGAACGCGATCGAGTCAGCGGCCGGTCCGACAATGCGCTGCCAGCGCCCTCGATTTTCCACCGCGTCGAACACGACCGGCGAGGCTCCGCGGGCCAGCAACTCGCGCAGCACCCAGGCACCAATAAAACCGCTCCCGCCCGTGACCAACACACGGGGGGAACCAGTCGGGGAACCGGACATGAGAAATCTCAACAGGAATGGGACGAGACGGAATCGGGAGAACGATAGCATTCTTTCGCACGGGAGGCACGGTTGCCAGTCGGCCGGATTGAAAGATCTGCGCCGGGTTGACTGGCAAACTCCGGCCGGATTGATTCCAATGTTCCCGACACCCGGTTTTGACCCGTCTTTAAGCCGACGGAAGAGCTGTAGGCTGTCTCGTGCGAAAGTCCCGTGGAGCGATCTGGTGCGTGCGCACCCGGCGGGCTTCGCGGAAATGTCATTGTTGAGGAGTCGTACACGATGAAGCGGATGTTGCTGATGGCGATGGTGGCGTGTCTGGTCGGCGTCTCTTTGTACGCGGCCGACGATGAAAAGCCCAAGTACACGATCAAGGAAGCGATGAAGCTGCACAAGGACAAGCTTCACGAAAAGTTCGAGAAGGGCGAAGCGACGA
>JAPLOC010001015.1 GCA_026692825.1 Planctomycetota bacterium
GGGAAGCGTTCGCAACAGACGGATTCCCCGCATCACCCCGAGCCACGCCAGCAGGACGGGGCTGATGGAATACTCGGCTCCGTACAGCAGCCGCAGCACCACGCCGCCGAGAAAGAGAAACCCCAGACTGAACGCGAGCGCCAGCGATCCCAGCAGCGATCCCGCCTGCCGCAGTCGAAAATTGAACGCCGCTTGATTGGATTGTTCCCGCGATAGCACCGGCAGGCACAGGGTCGAGACGACCCGCGCCAGAACCAGGACGGGAATGAGCGACAACTGGATCGCGACGGAATAGCGTCCCAGGTCGGCTTTGGTCGCCGACGCGAACACAATCAGCCGATCCCCCTGCATCGCTCCGAACATCAACAGACTGTTGAGCGCTAGTGGCCAGCCGAAAATGAACAGTCGGCGGGCGATTCCGCGATCGTAAGCGAATCGATACGGCCGCTCGGCGAGCGCGTGCGACACGATCGCCAGCACACCCGCCTGAACGCCACCCGCCAGCACAAACACCCAGGCATTGCGAACAAAAGGGGCCACGCAAAGAACCGCGACCGTGGCGGCGACCGACGCCGACAGGTCGGCGATCACCTGCGGTTTGAATCGACTGGTTCGCTGGAACCGCTTCAGATCGAGATTCTGAATGCTGCGAACAAACAGAATGAACCCAATGACGGCGACCTGCCACTGCGCTTCGGGACTTCCCAAGAGGTGCGCGACCGGGTAGGAGAGCAGAACCAGCAGCAGGGTGGACACGACGCCGCGAACTGCCAGAATCGCCTGGGCGGTGCTCTGAAACTGCGGCGCGTCGCCATCCTCGGCTTGAATCAGCAGTCGATCGGGGCCGATGTCGCTCAACATGTCGAGCAGACTGAGAGTGAGCGCCAGGATCGCGCAGACCCCCATCTCGGCCGGCCCCAGCAGCCGCGCCAGAATGATGTTCCGCAGCAGTCCCAGAACTTCGCCGGTCAGTTGGGCGGCGAACACCGCGGCCGACGACCGGGCCTTGATGGCCATCGGACGTCCCTTTCTAACTCGTGGCCGACTGAACGGTCGCCAGCATTTCATCCAACTGCGACTTGGCTCGCAAGCGGACGGCGGGGACATCCTGTGCGAGCGCCCGACGCGTCGCGTCGCGCGACTGAAATGAATTCTTCAGCGCGTCGACAATGTCGGCGGTGGAGGAATGTCGCAATTCGAAAACCGCATGGGCCTGACCACAGGTCGCAAAGACGCCGCGGGTCTTGAGACTGTACGAAACGGCCGCCGCCGGCGTTTCGGTTCCCAGCGCGCCGATCGTGCTGTGCATGCGGGTTCCACAGAACCACGTGGTTTGGCCGATGAGCCATTTCAGTTCTGAAGGAGACCAGTCCGGCGGGGTGATTTGCACTCGCGCCCGCCAGTGTTCGGGAAGCGAAGCGTGAAACGCCCGCGCCGCGTCGAGATCCGATTCGACATTTCCCTCGGGAGCGATGACGTGCGCGACCAGCACAATGCGGAGTTCGGTGGTCTTGAGAATCCACTCCAGAAACTCGCGCACCAGTGCCGGATAGTCGGCCTGGAGCTTGAATTGCCGTTTGGCGGGTTCGGGCTGATTGAAAATCAGCCCGCTGATGTTGAACCCGACCAACGTCTCCTGTGGACGTTCGGCGGGAGCCAGCCAGGCGGCCAGTTCAGGAGGGACGTGGGCGGGAGGGAACGGCGGTAAGGCGAATGCCAGATCCACCCCCTGGCGATGTCGGGCGGGGTCAAAGGAATCTCCCGCCAGTTCTCGCAGTGCCGCGAAACTGTCGGCGTCGCGAGCCCACGCCTGCCTGGCGTAGTTCAACACGTCGCGAGCCGCCTGAAACGACGCGGGCTGTTGAAACGGCCCGTAAGTTTGCGGCAACAAGATGAGTGGTCGCCCGGCTTCCCGGACGATCCACTTGTGAAACATGATCGTCTGAAAGCGCTTCGGGCCGTAGAGATCGGTGAAGCTGTCTCCGGCACTCACATCAAGAACCAGTTGCGACCGCCGAACCGCCTTGGCGGCGGGATTCCCCAACCCTCCCAGCCAGTTCGAGACGCGTATATTCCAGAGGTTCTCGGAACGATAATAGCGTCGCGAGAGGATCCCTCCGATCTGGTAGACCGGTAAAGTCTGTGGACCAAAGGGGATCTGCACCAGCCGTTCGCCACGGCCGTGGTCGAAGAGGTTTGTCCGCGCGACTTGCCGTTCAAACAGATGCCAGATCACCGCGTGACACAAAGCGGTCACGCCCCGATTTCCCGTGTCGGGACTGGCACCAAACAGCGAAACTTCGTTCAATGCTGCCGATTGACTCATGTAGTAGCCTTCCCGAGACCAACGGTTTCGACTGGTCCTCGTACCGCGTTTCGACACCAACTCCAGAGCTGCGGAAGCGAGAGCCAGAGCATAAGTCACCCGGCGACGACCCGCCAGCCAAAGCGACCGTTCGATTGGGAAATTTGCGTGAAGTCACTCTGTGGGCGTCATGGTCGATGGATGGAATGCCGCACGGCCGATAGAATCAAATCTCAGGCTCGCGGAGCACAGTTCTTCGCGGGGTGTCCGTCTGGTGTCACGGGGATGCGGCGTCATGGTGGCGAACAACAACCTCTGGTATCGGGTTCAGCAGGTTCTGGCGGCGGTCTCGCTGGTCGTGCTGTCGCCGGTAATGTTGATGATCGGGCTGGTGATCAAACTTACGTCGAAAGGTCCGGTCTTCTACGGGCAGGACCGTCCGGGCCTCAATGGACGTCCCTTCAAAGCCTGGAAATTCCGTTCCATGCGACCTGGCTCGGACAAAGACGCCTCGAAAGCACGCGGCGTTCAGAACAACGATCCGCAAGTTACCGCGATCGGCAGGATTCTACGGAATCTGAAGCTGGATGAATTGCCGCAACTGTGGAATGTTGTCCGTGGAGAAATGGCGCTTGTGGGACCGCGGCCGATCGCCTGGGCGCTGCATCAGGAACTGACTCGGGCGATCCCCGGATTTTCAGAACGGTTGAGCGTTCGCCCAGGCTTAACGAACCTGGGGCAGATCTGCATTGATGAAAACGCCGACCAGGCGAAAGTGATCGAAGACTGGAAGGTGCGTTTCGAAGCCGAGAAACACTACTTCCGGAACCGCTCGGTTTTCTATGACATCGTCATCATTGTCATGACGGTGCTGTTCATCTCTCGCAAGGCGTTTATGGCGTTCGTTCCGACCCGTTGGTTCCGGTCGGCACCACCGCAACCGAAAGAAAAAGCCGCCTGAATCAGCCGGGCGAAATCTGGTACATCTTGATCTTGCGATAGATTGTCGCCGAAGAGATCCCCAGTTTTCGCGCCGCCTCGTACGCCGACCCGTCACAGATCCGAATCGCCCGCTCGATCGCGCGACGTTCCAGTTCGTCCAGTCGTACGATTTCGGTGTCGTCACTCCCCAGGAATGCCCGCTCCAAGTCGCGCGACATTTCCGCAGGCGCAACCGGGTCGACGACCGGAGCCGTCTCGGCGGGCCGCCGAAACGAGGGTTCACTGACGGTGTATTGAAACAGCTCTGGGGGAAGCATCCGCGCGGTCAGCGAATCGCCGTCGTTGAGGATCACCACCCGTTGCAACAAGTGAATCAACTGCCGGACATTGCCCGGCCACGTGTACGTTTTCAGTTGGTGCATCGCGTCGGACTCAACCGACGTGAACTTCTTGTGGTACTGTTTTGAAAACCGCCGCAGTAGGTGGTTGACCAGCAAGGGCATGTCGCCATCGCGTTCCCGCAGCGGTGGGAGAATCAGCGGGACGACATTCAGCCGGTAGTACAGATCTTCCCGCAGGTGACGTTCATGCACCGCGGCCAGCGGATCGCGGTTGGTCGCCGAGATAATCCGCACATCCGATTTCAACTCCTTACGTCCCCCCACCGGCCGATACGTTCGCTCTTGCAGAAACCGCAGTAGTTTTCCCTGCAGGGCCAGCGGCATCTCGGTGATTTCATCCAGGAATAGCGTCCCCCCCGCCGCTTCTCCCACCGCCCCCTGCCGCTCGCGGTCGGCTCCCGTGAACGCTCCCTTCTCATGCCCGAACAGGGTCGCTTCCGCCAGATCGGCCGGGATCGATGCCATGTTCTGCGCGACAAACGGGCCGGTCGCCCGATCGCTACAGTGGTGAATCGCCGTCGCCGCCAGCTCTTTACCCGTTCCAGATTCGCCGCAAATCATGACGTTGACGTCGGTTGGGGCGACATTGCGAATGATGGAAAAGACTGTGCGCATCTGCGGGGAAACGCCAATCATCCCCTCGAACAGCGCGGTCTCTCCTTCCCCCCGTTCCAGATCCCGCAGTCGCTGCCGCAATTCGTGCGTTTCGCACGATGTCGCCAACGTGACCGCGAGCTTCGCCTCATCGAGCGGTTTTGTCAGAAAATCAACAGCCCCCAGCTTGATGGCGGCAGCCGCCACGTCGGGGGTACTGAATCCCGTGACAAACACCACCGAACTCAAGGGGAATTCTTGCCGCAATTCCTTAATCAGTTTCGTTCCGTCCGTGTCCCCCAACTGCCAGTCGAGGATGATTGCCTGCGGAACCCGCCCCCCCAGGACTTCGTCGATTTCGCTGGGGTGATAGGCCGCGCAGACCGCATACCCCAAGCTCTCAAGCTTCCACCCGACGAACGCCTGAAAGTCAGGATCGTCGTCAATCACCAGGATCAGGTTTTGACTGAGACTCTTCACTGTTGACACCCGAATCGAGAAAACCGAAGTTAGCTTACGTTTTGCGGCCCCGATTGGCAACCGGACGGAAGTTGCCATTGATTCTACGCAATCGTCCGATGAAGTCGACTGGCGTGATTTCTAGTTCTTTTCAACGCCGGTCGACTGGTTTCCGGAACCCCAATCGTCGATGATGGGGGTCGCCGGTTCGGCGTCCAACATGCGTTCCTGACCCGTTCCTTATCCCGTCGACTCCCTTCAAGTGCCCTATGCGACTGATTCTGGTGACCGGAGGTTGTGGGTTCATTGGCTCCGAGTTCATCCGCCAGCAACTGGCGACGAACCCGGGGCTCACCATTGTCAATCTCGACAAATTGACCTACGCGGGGAATCCCGAGAATCTCACCCAGCTCGCGAATGAGCCGCGCTATATCTTTCGTCAGGCCGACATCGCCGACCCCGACGCGGTCGCCGCCCTGTTCCAGGAATTCGCCTTTGACGCCGTCGTGAATTTCGCCGCCGAAAGTCACGTCGACCGCAGCCTGCTCGACTCAGGGCCATTCGTCACCACGAATATCGTCGGGACGCAGGTTTTGCTTGACGCCGCCCGCAGGTCCAAGACCCCCCGCTACCTCCAGGTCTCTACCGACGAAGTCTACGGCAGTCTCGGCGCGACTGGACTCTTCACCGAAGAGACCCCCCTCGCCCCCAACAGCCCGTACTCGGCTTCCAAGGCCGCCGCCGACATGCTGGTGCGGTCGTACAACCACTCGTTCGGCTTCCCCGCGATCATCACGCGCTGTTCGAACAATTACGGTCCGTACCAGTTTCCCGAAAAACTGCTGCCGTTGTTCATCACCAACCTGTTCAATGATCAGCAGGTTCCCGTATACGGCACCGGCCAAAACGTGCGCGACTGGATCCACGTCGCGGACCACTGCCGGGGGATCGCGGCGGCGCTCGAGAAAGGGACGCCCGGCGAGGTCTACAACTTCGGCGGACGGTGCGAAAAGACGAATCTCGACCTGACGTTTCTGCTCCTGGATCTGCTCGAGAAACCCCGTTCGCTGATTCGCTACGTCGCCGACCGGCCGGGCCACGACCTGCGGTACGCCATCGACTGTGCGAAGGCGGAACGGGAATTGGGATGGACGCCGCAGGTCACGTTTGAGCAAGGGCTCGCCGACACGATCGCGTGGTATCGCGCCAACGGTGAGTGGATTGATCACGTGAAGAGCGGTGCCTATCGGGAATACTACACCCGGCAATACGGAGACCGGCTGAAGGGCTAAAGTGCCGCTGCCAGTTCTGTCGCCAATACCACCTTTTCCAGAGATCGCGATGCCCCAACTGCATCTGTTCAACCACCAGGGGGAACTGGTCGGCCCCGTCACGGTTCCCGCGCTGGAATTGACCGAAGACGAGTGGCGTGCCCGACTGACTCCTGAACAATTTCGGATCCTGCGGGCTCACGGGACCGAGCGCGCCTTCTGCGGCACACTGCTCGACAACAAGACTCCGGGAGTCTACGCCTGCGCTGGTTGTCGATTGCCGCTGTTCACCTCCGATTCGAAATTCCATTCCGGAACGGGTTGGCCGAGCTTCTTTCAGGCCATCGCTCCGGGGAACGTGGCGGAACGCGCTGACGGCAGTTTTGGCATGGTGCGGGTCGAGATTCTGTGCGGCCGATGTGGTGGCCACCTGGGGCACGTTTTTGACGACGGCCCGCGTCCGACCGGTTTACGGTACTGCCTCAATTCGGAATCGCTGGATTTCACCCCCGCCGACCGAACGGCGGATCTCGCCGACCCGGCGGCGGAGTTGACCCCCGCCGCAGCCTCGCCTCAGGTCACCGGTCAATCCGCCCAGGCAGTCTTCGCAGGGGGTTGCTTCTGGTGTACCGAGGCGGCGTTCGAGCAACTCGTGGGAGTCAGTGACGTCGAAAGTGGCTATTGTGGCGGGAGTAAAGGGACCGCGAACTACAAGGCGGTGTGCGGTGGGGACACCCAGCACGCCGAGGTGATCCGGATCACCTACGACCCCGGGGTGATCTCGCTCGACACGCTGCTCAACCTGTTTTTCGACGCCCACGACCCGACGCAACTCAACCGCCAGGGAAACGACGTCGGAACCCAATACCGGTCGGCGGTGTTCTACGCGGACAGCACGCAAAAAGCCGCCGTCGAAGCCAAGATCGCGACTCTCAACGCGTCGGGAAAATACCGGAAACCGATCGTCACCACGCTCGAACCGTTGACCGCGTTCTACCCGGCGGAGGCGTACCATCAAGACTACGCCCGCCACAACCCGACGCAGCCCTATATCCAAGGGCATGCGATTCCGAAAGCGTGTCAACTCCGAGCGCGGCATCCGGAGTTGTTTTCACCGCAGGGGTGAGTCGCCATCATGATCTCGTTCGGCTCAATTCGCCAGAAAAACTGCACCGGTCTCTCCCGGCGGGAGATGTTGCGGATCGGGACGATCGGCACGTTCGGATTGGGGCTGCCTGACCTGTTGCGGGTTCGTGCCGCCGGTGACGACAACGTCCCCGGGATTGAAATCTCTGAATTGCTGCCCAAGCTGGCGCAGCGGGCCGACCGGTACGCGATTGTCCGGTCGTTGCAACATGGCACGAATGATCATGGGATTGGCGGCACAGTCGGACTGACAAGTTCTCAAGCCGGGGGAGCGAGTCTGGGAGGGCAGATCGTTCCCGGTCGGCTGCAACCGACCCACGGGGCGATTGTCTCGCGGGTCTTGGGAAATCAGTCGGAACTTCCGCCGTTTGTTTCGATTGGCGGTCGGCTGCATCAGGGGCGTCGCCCGATCACCGGCGAAGGGGGAGGCAGTCTGGGGAGCGTCTATGACCCGTTCCGTCTCGATTACGATCCCGAGGATGGGGTCAAGATCCCCGTCCTGGAAATTCAGCAGGGGCTGACGGGGGACATTATCGGAAATCGGCGGGCGCTGTTGCGCGAGATCGACCAGACCGCCCGTCGCCTGGACGAATCGCGCACCCTGCAACGGTTCGACGAAGTCTATCAGCAGGCGTATTCCCTGCTGTTGACGCCGGCGGCCCGGCGGTTTTTTGATGTCGGGCAGGAATCGGAAGCGGTCCGCCGCGCCTACGGCAGTTTCCGCTTTGGTCAATGCTGTCTGATGGCCCGCCGGCTGATCGAGGCCGGCGTCCCGTTCGTGCAGGTGAATTGGAGTTCGCATGTCGAGCCGGTCGAAGATGGTGGCGACGGGGGTTGGGATATGCACGACCGGAATTTCTCGATCCTGCAAGACCGGCACGCGTGGATGCTCGATCAGTCGTTGACCGCGCTGCTGGATGATTTGCAGGAGCGGGGCCTGCTCGAGAGTACGCTGGTGGTGACGGCTGGGGAATTCGGCCGGACTCCGAGGATCAACCCCCGTGCGGGGCGCGACCATTGGGAGAAGTGTTACTCGGCGGTTGTCGCCGGAGGCGGACTGCGGACCGGTCAGGTGATCGGAGCGAGCGACCCGCTGGGGAACTATCCCGCCAGTCGGCCACTCAGCCCGGGTGACCTGGCGACAACGTTCTACGAGCGACTTGGAATCGGGACAACGCTATTGACGCAGTTGGGACTGGTTCCGCCGGGGAGTCTGATTGAGGAATTGACGTGATTCGATTCGCCCGCAGCGCGGTGATTCTGGCGGTGTTGATCGGAGTGTGTGGCCAGTCTGCCTGGGGCGGTCAGCCACCGGCACACCGAGTGACGCACAACGGTCACTTCAAGCAGCGACCGGTCTGGTCTCCCGACGGCAAGGTTCTGGCATTTTCGCAGCATCGCGGGGGGAAGATCGGACTTGTCTTTCTGGAGGGAGAGCCTCCTCGGGAACGGCCAGTCGCAGCCACGATTCCGCAGTACGATGCCTGCTGGTCCCCCGACGGCAAACGGATCGCGTACACCCGGGTGGGGCAAACTCCCGGGCAGGGAAATCTTGACGTGTATCTGGCCCTGTCCGACGGTTCGGAACCGGTGAAATTCGCGGGTGACGAAGGCAAATTGTCGCACGAGGAGTTTCCCGCCTGGTCGCCTGATGGAAAGCGCATCGCCTACATGTCGACCTACGAAGGAAACCAGGAGATCTACATCGCCGACGTCGATGGTCGAAACCGCCAACGGCTGACAAACGACCCGGCGCTCGACTCGCATCCCGCGTGGTCACCCGATTCGCGCCGGCTCGCGTTCGCGACGAACCGCTGGGGCGACTTCGAAATCGCGGAAGTCGACGCCGATGGACAGAATCTCGTCCGGCTCACCAAAAGCCCGCGACTCGATGATTACCCTGTCTACTCTCCCGACGGAACCCGTCTGGCGTTTGTTTCCAACCGCGATGGGAATTCAGAAATCTATGTCCTTACGCGCGAGGACTTGAGCGTGGTCAACGTGACAGAAAGCCCGGCGATCGACAGTTATCCCGCGTGGACTCCCAACGGCGATTTGACGTTTGTTTCCAATCGGGATGATGGGTTTGATATTTACACGATCGAGAGGACGGCAGAGTAGCTCCACTCTATGCGGCCGAACCAGCC
>JAPLOC010001016.1:0-6059 GCA_026692825.1 Planctomycetota bacterium
CGCAAGGTCAGCCAGTCCTGGGCGGCACGGGCTTTTTCATGGAGCTGATCGGCGAGCCGTTGTTGCGTTCTGGTTTCCCCCATAATCCGCTGCAGGGCGATCAACCGCAGACGGACCTCGAACCAGTCGTCGAGGCAGTGGGTCGCCAACAGTTTTTGATCCCAGACACGCAGCAACTTGAGCGCCTGCTGGTGATCACCTCGAATTGTCGCACCCAGGGCGTCGTGCAGATCCCAGGCGAACTCCAGCGCGGGGGCCTCCCCAGGGTCGACGTCGCGCTCTGGGGGGACAACCGGCGTGTGTGCCGAGTCGCCCGCGAGCAGTCGCACGGTGTCGAGCATCAACAACGATTCCCGCCGGGCGACCTCCGCGTTGTAGTAGATCGGCGCACGTTCCAGCGCGCGCTCGGCCGCTTCGCCGGCGGCTGACATTCGGCCTTGCAGCAACAAAACCTGTGTTTCGTCGCGGGTTCCCGACCAGCGGCGAAAGTTGACGTGGGAGTCTTCGGGAATGCCGGCCACCTGACGGGCGGAGTGCAACGCCATGTCGAGATCATCCCCCGACATGTAGACCGACGTCGCGTATTCGCGAAAACAAGTCAGGCACTGCAACTTTCCGGTCCGGCGGCAGACTTCGAGTCCCGCGTTGATGCAGGCCTGCATTCCGGGGGAGTTGTAACCTTGCATGCGGGCGGTATGCACCGCGAGCTTGTCATACACGCACGGCAACATCCGATAGATCAATTCCGAATAGATCCCCTCGTCGAGATCGGGCTCAATCAGGCGGGCGCGGTCCTCATTCTCCAGAATCGCGACCATCTCCACCGTTGTTTCCCGACCCAGTTGCGGTTCGAGCAAATCCTCGGTCTTGTCGGCAATCTGCAGGGTCGCGCGGAGGTACGAATCCAGCAACCCCCCGCGTCGCGCCACCCGGGCCGCCTCCTGGATCTTGCGGCACGAAGAGCGCATCTGGCAGCGGATATCGCTGAGCGTGTCGAACTCGGTGTAGAGACGATCAAATTCCGCCTGAACTTCTTCGCGTTCGTCTGTCATGAATACGTCTCTGGTGACCGATAGGAAACACTTGGAAGAAACCGTAGCGCGGCGATTCGTCAGCGTGACGATCGCGCGCCGGTCAGTCACACGCGCATTCCGCTAGCCGTTCCGAGGCGTGTCCTCATCGAGACCGTTGTCCTCGTCGTCGTCAAACTCGCCGTCATCGCCATTCAGGTCGTCGAGGTCACCGTCGGCACCGAGGCCATCGAGATCTTCAAAATCCATGTCGTCGAACTCCTCGCCGTCCATCTCGTCGTCATCGTTGGGGACATACCGGACCCCTTGCCAGACGATTCGCGGAATCTCCCGGTAATGCTCGTTCGCGGGTTCGATGCCTTCGATTTCAGGTTCGAGAGGTGCGCAACGCTTCTGCCAGTCCTGTGCGAGCCGGGCCGCTTCGGTCTCGTCCCGCGCCAACACGCCCCAGACCGCCGAGTATTCCGTCCACTCTTCCTGGCCGGGGAGACAACCGGGCGACGTTCGCCACGCTTCATCCAATGGTTGATGGATCGTACACCGAAAAATGTCGACGTCGCGCTGGCGTCCCGTCGGGGCCAGTTCCTCGAATAGCTCGTCGGGGGACAGTCCCGATTGCAGCAGCAACGTGGCCAGGGCGTTCCGCGCGGGCGAACCGCTTCCGAGAATCTTGGTCCATTTCCACAGGCGGCTGTACAGCCCGATAAACCCCCGATAGGTGAGGTACGAAGCGTCGGCCAACCGCAGCTTCAACACTCCCGTCAGTCGCGCCTCGGTGTCGGCGACATCGCCCATGCGTCCCGATACGCAATCTGGTCCAGCTCCAGCAGCGCGATCGCGCGATAGTGCTGGGTCCACGGCTCGCCGGGACGCTGACGTTCGAACTGCTCGATGTACGTCTTCAACGGTTCAAACTGATCGAGACTGACCGCCAGCATGGCGGCTTGCCACGTGATGTGCGGTTCATCGCAGCCTTCGCGCAACGCCAGATCAAGAACCGCCAGCGCGTCGCGCGGACGATCACTTTGTTCATACAGCTCGGCAAGCTGCGCCGCGACCGGCGCGCTGGTGCGGTCGAGCCGAAATGCCCGCGACAGACAGCGCTCGGCCTCGTCAAAGTTGTCGGTTTCCAGATGAAAAGCCCCGGCTCGGGCGAAATTGCGGGGAAGGGTCGGGTCGAGATCGAGCGACCGGCGGAACAGTGCGTCCACCTGCTCAAGCGGGATCAAGTCGGGGGGCGTCGCTTCCCGTCGGTGAAACGCCGCGGCCAGCGCCGCGAACGTGTTGAGAACTCGCGCATCCTGCGGGAACGGGTCGGCCACTTTCTTCGCCCACACCCACACCACTTCGGGATCTCCCGCCAGTTCCAGCAGGTATTGCATCAGATGCAATACCCAGCCAGCGTCGAACGGGTGCGTGAGTTCCGGCGGAGCGAGTTTGAGCAGTTTTGCCGCGACTTGCCGCAAGACATCTTCGTCGCCGTTGCTTCCCGCCAATTCCTCCGCCAGTCCACCAATCACAGCAGCCAGCGGCGAGTCAGGCTCGTCGGAATCTCCCGGCGTTTTCGGTCCAGTGGTCACGGCGGAGTCCGCGTCGGACACCGGCGAGGGAGCGTTCACAGGGGGGGATTCCACGACGGATGTCAGAACCGCTGCGGCCGACGAAACGGCGAACGGTCCCTCCAGAAGATCGCCGACTGTCGCGTAAGGATTCGCCTTGATCGTTGGATCGAGGAGACGTTCCAGCCGGTTGAGCGTCAGCCAGTCGCATGCGGGGAGCGCCTTCTCGCGTAGCGGAGCCCCCAGCGAATGCAGTTTGCGTTCATTGCCCGCCAATCGGGCCAATGCCGCCAGACGGAGGCGAACATCAAACCACTCGTGCAGACAATTCTGTTGTTGAAGCCGGCGATCCCATGGAGCGATCAACCGCTCGGCCCCCTCCAGGTCGCCCGAACACGCCAGCGCCAGCGCGTCGCGCAGATCCAATTTCAGGTCGAGCTGATCGTATTCCCCCCGAGGGAGATCCCGCTTCGAGAGTGTCGACACGTCGGGCGGACGTTTCCCGCCTAGCAGCTCGATCACTTCCCGCTGGATTTCTGAATCGCGCGTCGCGTCGTTGGGATTATGATAATCAGGGGCGAGCGCCAGCGCGCGGTGGACCGCCTCCAGCGCGGGGCCGATCTGTCCCTTCATCAACAGCAGTTCCGCCTCGTCGTCGGCTCCGCTCCAGCGGCGGTAACTCCCCGGCGCGTCGGCTGGCTGGCCACTGACCAGCCGGGCCGAGTGCAGTGCCATGTCGAGATCGTCCGCGGCCCGGTACACCTCGGTCGCGTATTCGCGAAAACAGGCGATGCATTGGAGCTTGCCCGTCCGCCGACAGATTTCCAGTCCCGAACTGATGCACGCCTGCATGCCGGGGGAGTTGTAACCCTGGCGATTCGCCGTATGCACCGCCAGATTGTCGTAAGCGCAGGCGGACATCCAGCCCACGGTCATTGCGTAGTCCTCACGCGGCAGCTCGGGCTGGATGAGGCGGGCGCGGTCTTCACTTTCGAGCAGCGCGACCAGCTCCACGGCGATTTCGCATCCCATATCGGGGTCGAGAACCGCCCGCGCCTTGTTCATCATCTTGAACCGCGCGTTGAGATACGGAACGACAAGCTGCTCCTGTTTCGCGATGCGGGCGATTTCCGTCGCGACCCGCAAGGCGGACCGCATTTCGCACGACTCGTTGAACGCGTCGTGCTTCTCTTCGAGGAGATTGAGTTCCTCTTCACGATCTTCGAGTTCGTCCATCGTACGCTCTTTCTATTCAGGTGGTGCGTCCCCACAACGCCGCGGCGATCCAGTCGAGATCGTCGACCTGTTGCCGTTGCACGTCGCGAGGAAGGGATGCCCCGGCGGTCGACAGGGCGTTGTTCACCAGCAGCCGCAACACGCTGGCGAGTGGACTCACCGTCTTCTGCTCCAACGCCCGGGCCACCAGACGATGGTTCGTGTTGAGCAAAACTTCATTCTGGCCGGCGGGGGCTTGCTCGAAATGGGTATCGATCAGCCGCTGGAACCCTTCGGGAATCGTCCCTTGAGTCCGCAGGTCATCAAACGTCTTCTGCAGTTCGTAACGCTCGTTCAGAAACGCCATCACCGGTTGCCCGGTGGTCAGCCCGGCACACACAATCTTCGCCCGCGTCGCCCGCAGAAACTCCTGCCAGGCGTCGGGGGCCGGGTGCAGATCGTGCGCGCCCAGAATCACTTCGGCGAAGCGCGGCGAGCCCGGGCTGGCGGTCCGCAGTGCCGTGTCACCCATGTCGGCCGACCAAGCCCCGAGCAGCGACTCTTCAAAACTGCGAAGTGCGTGAACACACGGAACATCCTGCCCCGCGAACAGTGTGTTCATCCACGCTTCCTGCCGGCGGTCGGTGTTGTACCACACCACGCGCTCGGCGTCCGACTCAAACAAGGGGTCGGCGGGGCTTTGTCTCAGGATTTCGTCAAAAGTCAGTGACCCCTTTGACGTGGGAAGTTTGTAATTCCGCCGCAGCAGGTCGCGCAAGCGAGGCTGATCGAGCGCCGCCCCGGCCAAGGTATACCGGTGCCAGGCGACCAGCGCTTCGAACTTGGGCGGGTCACTGCGCGCCAGATCTTCAATGTGCTGGAACAGAACGTCTTCAATCGACTGTCGAACCGACTGAAACCGCAAGTCGCGCACCAGATCTTCGCGACTGGCGGTCGGCGCGCAGTCGTTCAATTCCAGAACGCCACGCACGAACGAGGCCCAGCTCGGCAACAGCCCTTGAATCCGCCGGGAGATCACCATTCGGCGGACAGTGACCGTCAGAACCGCCTCGCCCGCGAAACCGGGCACGCGCTGCGGCGTGATGTACAACGCACCGGCGATGGAGACGGGCTTTTCCTGGCGCAGCGGAATCACATCGAGCGGGGTCTCGCCGAAATACGACTCCAGTTCCATCTCGATCGATTCCCGATCGGGAGTCGGATCGAACCACGCCGCCTGAATCACGTTGACCCGCTGCTTGCCCCCATTGAGGAAAATGGGGACGGTGAGGAAGTCGGCGAATTCCCGGATCGACTTCTCGAGCAGCTCGGGTTCCTGAGCCAGTATCTGGTGATCGGGCTTGAGATGCAGCGTGATGCTGCTGCCTGCCTCTTCCCGCGACCCCTGCGACAACGTGATATCGGTCCCCGCACCCGCCTCCCAGCGGACCGGCTCGGCACCATCGTACCGTCGACTCTCGACGACCACCCGCTCCGCAAGCATGAACGCGCTAAACATGCCAATTCCGAACTGGCCGATCAGTCCACCGGCGTCTCCTCCTGCGCTCCCCGCCAGCCCCTTCTTGATCAGCCCGGTGATGCCGATTCCCAGGGTACTGAGATATTCCTCCGCCTCGGCCGCCGACAGGCCGATGCCGTCGTCGTGAAACGTCAGCGTGCGGGCTTCGGCGTCTTGAACGATGTCAATGCGCCCCTGGTACTTCAGTTCCCGCTGCCGCCGACGGGTGATTGCGTCGTTGGCGTTCTGGATCAATTCGCGAACGGGGGTATCGGGCCGGCTGTAAAGCGACGACCCCATGATTTCAATAATGCCGGCGACATCCACCCGGAAGGGGATCTGCCTGGTCCACGCCGTCATGATTTGCCTTTTCTTGAATGGAGACGGGCAGCGGAACGGAAGAGACTCCTTCCGTTCCGCTGCGTCGTCAATCACGCTTCACAGACTCAATTGCGGTCCGTGATCAGATTACTTGCTGGCGAACTGAAAAACTCCCTGACCGTCGGCGGTCACGATCATGAAGTACGCCTCTCCCGCTTCGTCTTCACCAAACGAAATCACTGGGAGTTTCGGGCTGGGAATCGAGTGGTTGGTTACCACTTTCTTCGCCTTCTCGTCGTACTGCAACGCCCAGAGTTTGCCGGTCACGTAGTCGGCATACAGGTACTTGCCAACCAGCGCCGGAACTTTCTTGCCGCGATACACGTGACCGCCGGTAATGGACGAACCGACCAT
>JAPLOC010001016.1:6071-7765 GCA_026692825.1 Planctomycetota bacterium
GGTCGATCAGCTTGTCCGTCTCTTTCGAGGCGATCGCGCCGAACGGATGCGCCGCCTCGCGACGATTCCAGCCGTAGTTGCCTCCCTTGACGATGATGTTGATCTCTTCGTACAGGTTCTGGCCCACGTCGGCGGCCCACAGAGTTCCGGTCTGCCGATCGAACGCCATCCGCCAGATATTCCGCACGCCGAGCGCAAAAATCTCGGGCTTGGCCTTCGCGACACCGACAAACGGATTGTCTTTGGGAATCGCGTAGTTCAGGCCAGCGTCTTTTTTGTCGACATCGATCCGCAGAATGTCACCCAGCAGGGTTTCCAGGTTCTGCGCGTTCCCCATCGGATCGTTCCCCGCGCCGCCGTCGCCCAGCGCGATGTAAAGGTAACCGTCCGGGCCGAAGCAGATCGTGCCGCCGTTGTGATTCCAGAACGGTTGCGGAATCACCAGCAACTCTTCTTCGAATGACGAGTCGAATTTGTTGGGATCGGTTTTCGAAACGCGGAACCGCGAAATCACCGACGTGTGCGGCTTGTGTCTCTTCGAGGTGTAATACACGAAGAACTCGCCGTTCTGCTTGTATTTCGGATGGTACGCGAATCCGAGGAAGCCCTCTTCGTTTTCGTTGTCCTTGTAAACGACTCGATCAGTCAGGTCGGCGAAGATCTTGCTCTCGGCGACTTTGCCCGACCCGGGGACCACGTGAATCACGCCGTGCTGCGTCGCGACGAATCGGCGGTTGGTGCCGTCTCCGGCGTGAGTCAGAACGATGGGGCGGAACTCGCGGTTCTTGCCATTCTCGTCGGTCCCTTCATACCCCGCCCACTTGATGCCGGGGAAGGCCGGTTCGAAACCGACGTTCAGCACGCCATCGACCGCTTCCGACGGTGCCTTCCCTTCGGGGAGCGGACGCAGCTTGATGTTGCGGTACGCGACCAGGTCGCCGTGATCCTGCAGAGAGATATAGCCCTTGGTCGGTTTGCCGAACGGGGCCCACTGTGAGAATTTGCTTTTCGCGACGCGCTGATTCCAATCGTCGCTTCCCTTCTGGAAGACGGCGTAGCGGATGCCGTTCATGTTGATTTCACAGGCGGCCGGCGTGACCTTAAGGACGATGTTGTTCCATTCTCCGACCGGGCGGGTGGCGTCACCGACTTTCTTGGTGAAGAAGTCGGGAAACGGCTGGTAGAGTTGGTAGAGCCAACCGGACTTCTGCGGGTCGTGGCCGTCGACATTGTCCTGAACCTGGACTTCGGGGCCTGTCTGCCACGGTGCGTCGAGTTCCTCGGTCACGTGGAACATGATCCCGCTGTTGCCCCCCTTCGAGATCTTGTATTCGATGGAGAGTTCGAAACTGTCGTACTGTTCGGTGGTGACAATGTCTCCCGCGCCGCCCGCTTTGCGAACCAGGGCACCGTCCTCGACGACCCAGCCGTCACTGATGTCGGTCTTCTTGAAGTTCCGCCAGCCCGCTTTGGATTTGCCGTCGAACAGCAGCTTCCAGCCGGTCTTTTTTTCGTAATCGGAGAGTGAGTTTTCTTCCGCCAGCGAAATGCGGGCGGCCCAGGGGGCCAGCAGCAAAAAGAGAGCGGCGAGACGGAGTGAGCGACGCATGCGGTGTCCTTTGAAAAGCACGGGAAACGATGCGGGAGTTTACCAATCATGGGGGAAAGTTACACCCAATCGCCGCCTGCGGTTA
>JAPLOC010001017.1:0-3977 GCA_026692825.1 Planctomycetota bacterium
GTGGCCGTACCTGCCCGGGAGGTCCGTCGCGCGACTCTCATCAGACATCGCCACCTTGTGCGTGTCAGCCCCAAACGGGGCGGAATCCGAATCGCGCGGGGCGTGGTTCAAATCGAGGGCGAGGCCTTGGAATGGGGCGTCGATGGAATGATGAACGACCAAGATTGTCCGACCGGCGATCGCATTGCGGCCAAGGTGTGGGACTCGAGTCGCGCCCCGGTGGGGCTTCGCGGTGGGTGGGCGGAACGAACCCAGGACTCCGCCCCGGATCTGGGCTTCGCCCAGCCGCGGGGCGGAGCCCTGGGCTATCGAATTCCGCCCCGTGGGGGCTGGCAACTATTGCAGCCTGCGCCGACAACCCCGACTCCCACGACCTTCGTGGGCCACTCAGACCGTCCCAACTCGTCGTCACTTCACACTTCTCCAAATCAGCGGATGGTTGGTCTCCAGGTCGAAGTCGGGCCAGTTTTGTTGGTTCCACATCGCGGCGTCGTGTACGTTGTGAAACCGCCGGGGGATTGGATTCGGGGCGGGGATTGCGGCGACCGGAGAGGGTTGCGATGGATCGCGATCGGGGAACCGAAGTCGTGGCCGTACCTGCCCGGGAGGTCCGTCGCGCGACTCTCATCAGACATCGCCACCTTGTGCGTGGCAGCCCCAACGGGGCGGAATTCGATAGCCCAGGGCATAGCCGGGCGACCGAGCGAAGCGCGGTTCCCCGGCGCAGCCCTGGGTTCTTCGAACCTAACAACGCGTAGCCCCAACGGGGCGGAATTCGAAACGCGCGGGGCATGGTTCAAATGGAAGTTGCGGCATTGGAATGCGGCGTCGATGGAAATGATCGACGACAAGGATTGTCCGTCCGGCGATCGCATTGCGGCCAAGGTGTGGGTCTCGAGTCGCGCCCCGTAGGGGCTGGCATAGCGGACATTTCCGCCGCAGGCGGAAGTGCTTAGTCGGCTTCAGCCGACGCCCCTTTTGCCACCAGCTTGAGCTGGTGGACCAGGGCAATCTCCACCGAATCAGCCGGCCTTCAGCCGGCTTCCGATCGGCGGCTTCAGCCATTGGAACTGGAATGATCCTGCGGTGGAAGCCGTCGGAGCAACCGAATGGCTGAAGCCGCACAATGGAAGCCGGCTAAAAGGCCGGCTGGGTTGATTGTGTGTCACCAGTTGAAACTGGTGGCAAAAGGGGAGTCGGCTGAAGCCGACTGACACCGGCAGGCTGCGCCTGCGAAGACTTGGGCGTGAGGTCTTTTCTGGCACACCGCCGTTCACTGCGATGCCGCCTGGAACCTCGCAGTCGACATCCTTCGCGTTGCGAACCGGGCGTGCCATCGGGCCGTCACTTCACACTTCTCCAGATCAGCGGGTGGTTGGTCTCCAGATCGAAGTCGGGCCAGTTTTGTTGGATCCACGCCGCGGCGTCGTGCAGGTTGCGGAATAAGCGGGTGGTGGATTCGGGGCGGGGATTGCGGCGACCGAAGAGGGTTGCGAAGAATCGCTATTGGGGAATCGAACTTGTGTTGGATTCACACGGCGTCGTCGTGCAGGTTTTGGGGCCGCCTGGGAAGAGGATTCGCGGTGGGAACTGCAGGGACCGGGGAAGGTCGCGAAGGACCCCAATCGGGGAATCGAAGTTGTGGCCGTACCCGCCCGGGAGGTCCGTCGCGGGACTCGCATTCGATATCGACACCTTGTGCGTGGCAGGCCCAACGGGGCGGAATCCGATAGCCCAGGGCGAAGCCGGGCGAACGAGCGAAGCTCGGTTCCCCGGAGCAGCCCTGGGTTCGTCGATCGATACAACGCGTAGCCCCAACGGGGCGGAATTCGAAACGCGCGGGGCGTGGTTCAAATCGAAGTTGCGGCATAGGAATGCGGCGTCGATGGGAATGATCGACGACAAGGATTGTCCGTCCGGCAATCGCGCGTTGCGACGACAGTGTGGATCTCGAGTCGCGCCCCGGTGGGGCTTCGCGGTGGGTGGGTTGAGCAAACCCAGGGCTTCGCCCAGCCGCGGGGCTCCGCCCTGGGCTATCGAATTCCGCCCCGTTGGGGCTGGCAACTATTGCCGCCTGTGCCGACAATCCCGACGCCCACGCCCTTCGTGTGCCACTCAGACCGTCCCAACTCTTCGTCACTTTACACTCCTCCAGATCAGCGGATGATTGGTCTCCAGATCGAAGTCGGGCCAGTTGTGCTGGATCCACGCCGCAGCGTCGTGTAGGTTGTGGAACCGCCGGGGCGGTGGATTCGTAACGGGGGTTGTGGCGGCGTTCGCCGCGGGCTCCGGTTTCAGGTACACCGGCTGGCCGTCGTGGAAGAGGAGTTCTTCGAAACGCTGTAGCAGCAATTCGCGCAGCTCGCCGACACAGCCGGGGTGGGACATCAGTTTTGCCACTGATCGCGGGTGTGCCTTCATTACGACAGCGAAACTCCATATTGCAGCGACCTGCGCCAAGTCGGACTCGCTACCGTCGAACCCGTCAGGGCGCACAATTCTATCGTTGGCTCTCTCGTTTGACGCTACAAAACACAGGACTATCGGCAAGGCTGCAGTTACGATTCGGTCGTGAGTCAACGGGTCAAGTAGCGGAAGAATCGCCTCGAAAGCGCTGGAGTGGCCTCCCCCGCTGTCGCTGTCCTTATATAAGGAAGGGAGTAATGCCTCCGCAACGCTCCCACGCTGCGCCACCTCCATTCGTCCAGCCAGTGCGAGACAGGTGTACCATGCAGCGAATCGGTCCTCCGAGTTGTTCGAACTCTCCATTAGCTTCAGAAGTACACGCGCGCACCGCATTACCTGTGCTTCCTCCACCCAAGGAGCCAATGCGACCAGCGCTCGGCCAGACACCCGCAGGGCTGCCCGGTCCGCCGAATTCTCCAGCAACGCTAGGCGTGCATTCCAGGCACCCGCCACATGCACCGCATCTAGCCGCGAGGGGGCCAAAACCCGCAAGCAATCCGCTGCCGCATCTACCTTAAGAACCTCCGTCGAATTCTGCAACAGTGCCACCATAATTCGCAGGGCGTGCGTCACCTGCGCTCCGTCAACCCAAGGGGCCAATGCGACCAGCGCTCGGCCAGCGATGCTTGGGCCACCCACCTGCGTCGACTTCTCCAGCATCGCTAGTAGTGCATCCCAGGCACCCGTCACCTGCACAGGATCTATCTGCGATGGGGTCAACACTTGCAAACAATTCGCCACCGCCATTACGACACTTAACTCCTGCGATTTTTGCAACAGCGTCACCAGCGCCGCTCCGGCGCGTGTCATTTGAGTGACATCGAGTCGCGGAGCCACTACGACTAGTCCCTCGACGGTTGCCGCAAGGATTTCAGCAATCGATGATTGCTCCAGCAATGCCAGCAGCGCATCCCCGCTGCGTGTTGTCTCCACAACATCGAGCCTTGGCGTCAGTGCGATCAAGCCTGCCAGCGCTGCCCGCTGAAGACCTAGGTCCGTCGACTTGTGAAGCTGCGATAAATACTTATCCAGGCGACTCGCGATGTCCTTTGAATTCAAATGCGGTGCCAGAACAATAAGTGGGTTATTCGCAATTGCCAGAATTACTTTATCCGTAGATTTCTCCGTGCGTGCAACAATTGAATCCCAGCCAAGCGTCACCTGTGAGTCCTGCATCCATGGCGCAAGCTCAACCAGACATTTTGTCGCCGCCTCTATCACTTGACCGTCATGCGATTTATCGAGCAGCGTAACAAAACGGTCCCCAGCACGCGTCAACTTTGCCAATTCCAATTGTGGAGCCAGTGCGACCAGACACTGTCCCGCTTCCTTTAGAACTAAGAAGTCGGTCGAAATGGATATTCTCTCCAGTAAAACATCACCGACGCGATTCACTTGCACAGCGTCGAGCCGCGAAAGCTGCGAAGCGAGTCCCCGCGCCGCTTCCCATTGCTGCTGATCGTTTTTCGTTTTTTCAAGTAGCGACACGAGGGCGGCCACGAGACGACTTC
>JAPLOC010001017.1:3983-6282 GCA_026692825.1 Planctomycetota bacterium
CTATGTTTTGTGGACAGGCGCGTGTCAAGCGCGAGCAACCCTTTCGTTAGGCGGTATTCGTCGATATTTCCGGGGAACGAATCCTCCAATAGAGACACCAGTGTGTCTGCGGCGCGATTCGCGTCCGCTTCATCTAGACGCTGTGCAGCTACGGGCAAAGTTTCGACGGGACTCAAGTAGGCAGATTTTTTCACGCTTCGCATTCGCGGCACCATCAACGCATTCCACCAGCGCGACACGTGCGCCGCATCAAGGTGCGGTGCCAATTCCGTTAGGGCTTTTGCCACTTGCGCTTGTACCTCGCTATCGATGCAGTTTTCCTGGAGGTCGATCAGTTCATCCGCCAACTCGTGATTGAAGACGGCTCCTTGAGTCGGGGCATTGTGGCGGACCGCAAGACTGATGAACAATTTGAATTCATCGGCAAACCCGTGCTTCGGATCGCCGAGGTAACGTACGCTTTCGGCTAATGCCGGCAAGTCAGTCGCGCCCAGTTCGAGCGATAGCCAGCACGCTGCAATATGGGCTCGCGGATCGCCATCCAGTTCGCGCTGCTTGGTCGATAGGAATTCGATCGCTTTCGCCCTTCGTGTCGGGCTAAGTCCCACGCACACCTGAATCACCCGCCCGGCCCGCCGCGCGACCCGTAGCACCAATTCCGGATCTTCGAATGCGACATCAAGCACCATAAGCTGCAGACGAGGATCGCCTAGAGCCGACCAGTCTGCGAGGCTCCTCAGCTCTGCGGTGTTGGGCCGGTCTCCAAACCCAATCGGGCGAAGGATTCCGAGAGCAAGCTCCCGTTCGGCTCGTATTCTTTGTTGCTCCTCTGCCCGCTTCGCCGCCCGCTCCGCGTCGGCCGCCGCTTGAGCCAACCTGCGCTGCACCTCTTTCGCATCCCGCTCGATCGTCACGTCATCGAGTGCGGCCAGCGTCTTCTGTTCCGCCTCCACCGCGTTCTCCTCCGCCTCCCGCGCCGCCTGCTCGGCGTTCGTCGCCCGCACGTATCCCCAGCCGATCCCGATGATCCCCACCACCAACGCCGCCACCACCGCTCCCGCCGCGATCACCTGGCCTTTGTGCTTTCTCACGAATTTCCGCACCCGATACGCCGTGCTCGGCGGTCGCGCTTCGATCGCTTCTTCGTTCAGAAACCGCTCGATGTCCCGGGCCAGGCCGTTCGCCGTTTCGTACCGCCGGCTGCGCTCTTTTTCGAGCGCCTTCATCACGATCCAGTCGAGATCCCCCGCCAACGAGCGGCACAGTTCCCGGGGGTTGATGCTCCGCTGGGCCGCCACGCTGGGCAGTGTCGCGCCGCCGCTGAGACGCAGGCTCGGGCGCTGTGGCTCGACCTCGCGGATGATTCGCAAGACTTCTTCATACGCCGCCTTTTGGAATTGCCCGCGCTCCAGCGGCGTCGTGCCGGTGAGCAGTTCGTAGAGTACCACTCCCAGCGAATAGATGTCGGTGCGGGTGTCGACGTCGAGGTTGTTGTACTCGGCCTGCTCGGGACTCATGTAGAGCGGCGTGCCGACCATCACGCCGTGCGCGGTGTGCAGCGTCTGCTCGGTGAGGGGCTGATGCAGCGCCTTCGCCAGGCCGAAGTCGATGACCTTGGGGATCGCCTGGCCGTCGTACAGGCAGACCAGAATGTTCGACGGCTTGAGGTCGCGATGCACGATTCCCTTGTGATGGGCGTGCTGCACCGCCTGGCAGACCGGCAGAAACAGCTTGAGCCGATCGTTGAGCGACAGTTTCGCCTGGTCGCAGTATTCATTGAACGGGATCCCCTTCACGTATTCCATGACGAAATACGGCCGGCCCTGGTCGGTCATGCCGCCGTCGAAGACCTTGGCGATGTGCGGGTGGTCCATCAGCGCCAGTGCTTGCCGCTCGGCTTCGAACCGGGCCAGCACCTGCCGGGTGTCCATGCCGGGCTTCACCAGCTTGATCGCCACCTTGCGCTTCACCGGCTGCTGCTGCTCGGCGACCCAGACCGAACCCATGCCTCCCTGGCCGATGTTTTCGAGCAGCTTGTAACGTCCGCCGAGAATTGTGCCGACGGTCGCGTCGGCGGCGCCGGCAGCGATGATCGTCGGCGGGAACTGTGGGTCGGCCGGCTGGGGCTTGAGGTTGGGCATCCGGTCGAGGTCGGCGAAGAAGATTTCCAAGGCCGCCGCGTGTTGCGGGTGGTCGGCGAGGAGTTTTCGCCGGTCGGGGGCCTCCGCGCGTTCGACCGCTTCGAGATAGCCGGCGATGAGGGCGTCGAGTTCGGGGTTGTCGGCGGGGGAGGGGTCAG
>JAPLOC010001018.1 GCA_026692825.1 Planctomycetota bacterium
ACCCCGGCAAAGGAGACGGCGTGATCCATCGTCGAAACATCTGGTGGCTCCAGTCTGTTTGCGGTAAGGAATTTCGAACCGCACCCAACGGTTGAGTGCGGTTCGGAAGTAACAAAAACCCGCTCGGTTCGCCGGAGTAAGCGCTCACCGAGCGGATTCGTAGGACGGGGGTCCGCTCCCGTCGGTTCCAGTGTTGACGCCGTTAGTACGATCCGTCCGAGACCGCTTCCTTACCGGCCCGGGTGATCAGGGCGGCGAAGACGCGGATATCGACCGTCTCAGCGATAAATTTCACCGACCCGTCGCCAAACAGGACGTTGGCACCGCTGGTATGGAACGAGAAGGGCCGTGAAGTCCCTTCCGTGACGTACAGGTTGGGGGTCGGATAACCGAGAGGAATCACATCGTCGCCATTTGTGCGGTTCAGGGCATAGGTTCCGGGAACCGTCACACCCGTCGCATCCGAACCCGCGAACAGCAAGTCCGAAGCGGGACGCGCCCACCCACCGGCGTTCACTTTCGCCAGTGTGAGGTCGGTGTTGACCAGGCCGGACCGACGAACGACACGGGGGCGTCCAGCCGACTCGACAACCGCGATTGTGTTCGACAATCCATCCGTCACGGCCGCCGGCGCGTTCTTCGAGTTCTTCGCCATGATTCCCTCATAGGCGTTGAGGGGCGACGAATAGACGTAATTCGCGGACGGCACCGGATAACCGAGGTTCGTCGCCAACCGAACGTCGACACCCAACGTGATCGCGTAGTCCGAGATCGCGACAATGTTCGGAACCCAGGGGGGACCCGGATCTCCGTCGAGCCGTTCCGGACCAGGAGACGACGGGCATTCGTAGACCGAGATTCGTGAACTGGTCACGGGCAGATTGACCGTGTTCGACCAGTTGAAATTCGGGTCGTACTTGTCGTACAGGGTTCCCTTGTCAAGGTGCGGCAGCAGGAAGGTCAACGCCGCTTGTCGCACGGTTCCGGTCGCCAGCGGACGCCGGCTCGACGGAAAATGCTTAAACGTATCGACGTGGTTATGAAGGGCCAGGCCGATCTGCTTCAGGTGGTTGGTACATTCCGTGCGGCGGGCCGCCTCACGGGCCTGTTGCACGGCGGGCAGCAGAAGTGCCGCCAGAATTCCAATGATGGCGATCACCACCAGAAGTTCGATCAGCGTGAATCCAGCACGCTGCGTCAAGTTGCGAGCGCTTCGAACCGCTGTCGGTCCGGAACGCTCCGTCGTAAGCCTCACACGTTGCATCAAATCGTCCTTTCAAAAGGTTCACAAATCGCCCGGATCACAAATCAGGGCTGAATTTGAATGACTGGAATTTCGTTTTTCTCTTGCTTCACAACGACCTTGTGGGTCGTGGAATCCGCCCGACTCAGCGCCACCGGCAGCAGGTTCGGTCCGGCGGACGGTTCGCCATTGACCTCCGTAAGCTGGTGCCACACGATGGTCAGTTTGTATTCACCCTCTGGTGCCCCATCGCCGGGGGTGTAGGTCATCAGCGTGAAGGTGCCATCCGGCTTCACGGTCGCCTTGGGACGGGCGCTGTTGGACGGCAGGACGGGATGCAGAACCACCATGGCTCCATCCGGTCCTTTCCCGTCAACGGTCACTCGTCCGGTCACCGGATACACCTTCAGGCGGCCATCATCCTTCCGTCCGAACGAGATACTCGCCCAGACGATCGCGACCAGACACACCGCGATGCCGGCATAGGACGGCTTGAAAGGCAACTGCCAGGAGACTCCACCGCCCGTCGACTTGCGCTTGGGTGCTGGCCGAGGTGCGACCGCAGCCGCCGCAGGCTGACTCGCCGACTTGCTGTTGAGAGCCCGCATCAGATCCACCACCGCGACGACACCCGTCACAGATTTGGTGAAGTGAACAATCAACTGTTTTTCGTAATCGGTGGCGACTTCACCCACGATCGTGACGTTGCCATCCTGAACCCGAAATTGAACCTTCGCGGCAGCCGCCACCGGGTACTTTTGGACCTCACGCTCAATGCGAAATTGCAAGTCCTCGTCGGCCCGGAGATTCGCCGCATTCGCGACAAAACGAACGTCGTTCACCGCGTCGTCTTTCACCGGATCATCGTTCGCCGGCTCGTCGTTCACCGGTTGACCCGTGTTGGCGGCGGAGTACTCAGGCTTCCGTTGGGGAGCGGGTTCTTCTGCGAGGAAACTGGCAATGTCCGCATCCGACGACTCCGCGTCGTTCCCCGTCGTCATGCGCGTCGACCGCTTCTCCGGCCGGCGTGTCGTCTCGGGCCTCTGGGAAGCCCGGGTTGTGGCCGGCTTTTGCGGCGGCGTCGGGACGGACTGAGGTCCGGTTACACGAAGACTGCGTCCACTAGGACTCTCGAGGTGTTGCTCGCTGACAATCTCGATGGCGTTGATATCCAGCTCCGCATGCCGGTCCCCCAACGACAGTTCCGGCTCGAGGTGTTCGCTGACAATTGGTATCGCGTTGATGTCGAGCGCGTCGGTCGCGTGATCCGCCGTGTCGACCGTTTTGGATGTCTCCACGTTCGCAGGCCGCTTGATTCGCGAATCTTGTCGCAACTCGAAATCGGCGTCCGGATCGGGCTCGTTCACTTCCTCTGGAAGTGCGACGAGCATGTCTTCGAACCAGTTTTGCAGTGGCTGGCCTGACGGTTCGTCAGGTCGACGATCAGATCCATCAGTGGGCATGGCAGTGGGCTTCCTGGCGGAAGTACCGTGGGGTGAAAAACAAACACACAACGCAATCGGCAGAACGAGGTGTCGTTCCGTTGGCAACTACAGATCGCTCTTGGGGGTTTCGGCGGCGGGCTGGTAGATCACGTCGAACACCCCCCCTTCCGCGAAGAATTTCCCCTGTGCCTCATCCCAGTTCGCCGCGAGATCGGTAATTGGGAACAAGGTGATTTCCGGGAACTGAGCGCGATTCGCGGCCAGAACCTCGTCGTCAATCGGACGATAGTGGTGCTTGGCGATCACCTTCTGTCCCTCGGGTGTGTACAGGAACTTCAAGTACTCTTCAGCCACTTCGCGAGTCTTCTTGCGGTCGACGTTGGCATCCACAACAGCGACGTGTGGCTCGGCGAGAATGCTGGTCTTGGGATACACGATCTCAAGTTGTCCGTTGGATTCCGTGACCTCAAGATGAGCCTCGTTTTCCCAGGTCAAATGGACATCCCCCAGTCCCTTTTGGGCAAAGGTGGTTGTCGATCCGCGAGCACCGGTATCCAGGACTGGAACCCGTTTGTAGAGTTCCGTGACAAAATTTCTCGCAGCTTCCTGGTCACCGCCGGATTTCAGCACGCTGCCCCACGCTCCGAGGAACGCCAGCTTGCCGTTACCCGAGGTCTTGGGATTGGGAGTGATCACAGAAACGCCTTTTCCAACCAGGTCGGGCCAGTCGGCGATCTTCTTGGGATTTCCTTTCCGAACAACGAAAACAATCGTCGAACGGTAGGGGAGACTGTGGTGCGGGAGCCGTTCTTCCCAACCGGCGGAGATCAGGCCTTTTTTGTGAATCGCATCGGTATCGGTCCACATCGCCAGGGTGACAACGTCAGCTTCCAGACCGTCGATCACCGACCGTGCCTGACTGCTGGAGCCACCATGCGACTGCTTGATCTTCAGACTGCCACCGTGGGCTTTGGTCCAGGAGGCGACAAACTCAGAATTGAGTTCCTTCCAGAGTTCGCGGGTGGGATCGTACGACACATTGAGCAACTCGAAGTCCCCTCCTTTCGCGCCCGGGGCGGCAGAACTCCCAGAGGAATTCGTACCGGCCGGCTGAGGAGCGCACCCAATGCAGGGAAGGACCAGAGCGGCTAGCAAAAGTGAAAGAACCAACAACTTCGACATGACTCCCCCGAAATTAACCACGACCTTGTGGGTAGTAGTTTTGACCAGAAAGAAAGGACTAAACAAGAATCAACGAACTGCGCAAACGAGAAGTTCCCGAAGAGTCGAACATCGAGTCCGACTGCGGGCCTGAG
>JAPLOC010001019.1 GCA_026692825.1 Planctomycetota bacterium
TGATGCTGCTGGCGGGAATCTTCATCGCGGTGATGGTGAAGGAACTGGCGTTACCGGTGATTTTCTGTGGATTCGCGTTCGCGGCCCCCATCCGCGCAGGATTCGACTGGATTCTGGGCAGGAAGAACACGCCAGCGGCCGCAGGGCCAGCATCGACGTTCACCGACTCAGAGCCCAGTTCACCGGGAGAGAATCTAAGGGCCGCGCCCCCTTCGTGAGAACCCCGCCGGAGTAAGTCCTACGGGATGGTGCCTTGAATGGGACAGATGCGATGTTCCACGTGGCGGCGACAAAGACTCTCATTTGTCGTCGAGTTCCAGCCGCTCAAGCAGAGTCTTAAAGGCGACTCGTTCGATTTGCATTATGGAGCCGGTTCGAAAACCGGTCGCGCGCGCCTGATCGCGTGATTTCAACGCGTCCTCGTGTTCATTCGCCAGTTCGTACGCAAGGGCCAGATGGAACCAGAGGGTGGGGGTGGGAAAATCATCGACCGCCGCTTTCAGAATCGCGATAGCCTCCGGCGCCTGACTGAGATTGAGATAAATCAGTCCATGGGTATCGAGCAGATCGGGCAGCGGTCCCGCCTGTTCAATCGAGCGTTTGGCGAGTCCCAGCGCCTCGGCGGCACGTTTCGTGTCGAACGACGCAAGCCAAGCAAGGTTGTTCAGCGCGACGGCGTTATCCGGTTCGGCCTCGAGAATTTTTTGGTAAATCATACTGGCCTCGGTGTATTGCGCCCGAAACATCATAAGGTCAGCGATGGCGATATCAATGGCGAAGCGTTCAGGAAGTCCCTTCGCACGCTCTCGGATTTGAATCAATCGATCGGCGACCAGTGTTGATTGAGCCGGGGAAACTCCACCGACGCGAACGATCGAAACGTACGAGCGGGCAATCGCCAAATCGCTGATTTTTCCGTGCAGACTCTCAACGATCTCGATGGCCCCCCGTGGGTCTCCGTGTCGCGCCTGGAATGACGCCAGCACCAGTGGGGCATCAGGTGAAGTCGAGTTTTTCACGTACTCGCGGATCGTTTTTTCCGCCGCCTCCTCATCACCCAGATCTTCCAGGGAGATCGCCACCAGACGAATTAACTCCCCCTGCATGATCGCGCGAATTCCTGGCGTTTCGAGTACGGGCGAGAGCGACCGAATGGCATTGACTTCGTTGCCGCTCAGAATCATCTGTTGAAGATTCGCCAGGACTTGCTGCGCGTCGGCGTTCTTCTCCGGGTCGATCTGTCGACGAAGACTGGCAATCGTATAGTCCGCCCGTCCGGTGCGAAGCAGTGTGGAGAAGACTTTTCCCGGAGGCATTTTCCCCAACTTGCCGAGAAAGTCCGCGAGAATCGCAACAGATTCGTTCACACTTCCCTGGATCGCCAACAACTGCGACTTGAAGTGAACCATTCGATAGGAATCGGGTTCCAGTCGCTCGAGCAGGGCTGCCGCGTTTTCGATATCTCGCAACAGTTGCTGGTCCGGGGAGATTTTGTGCCGCGGCAACGCTCCTGCCAGAAGTGCCGCGAGAACCTCGGCGTTATCCGGTTGCGTAGAGATCAATTCCCGGTAGATGGCGAGTGCGATGGGCCAACGGCCCGCCTCCTCATTCAG
Source organism: Planctomycetota bacterium (assembly GCA_026692825.1). Lineage (GTDB taxonomy): Bacteria > Planctomycetota > Planctomycetia > Planctomycetales > Planctomycetaceae > UBA10511. The sequence continues at coordinate 1,614 of JAPLOC010001019.1, forward strand.
TTGAGCGATTCGGAATTGGTCCAGAGAGGCGGTCTCTTGCCGTTCGGCCAGTTCTTCATAGATCAGAATCTGGCGGACCAGATCCTTGCGAATCCGGCTGCGCGACAACGCCGCCAGTTGCGAACGCAACTTGAACCGAATCGCCTGGGCACGCTGTTCTTTTGTGATTTTGGTGTTGGAATCCAGTAGCAGTGTCAACAGTTTTTGTGATTCCAAAACCTTCCCATGCCGCATGCAGAAGTTGACATGCTCGTAGATCGCGGCAGTCGCGTCGGTCCGGCCCGCGTGAGATTTCGCCAATTCGCGTTCGGCATTTTCCAGGTCGTTGACCGCCTCGTAACAGAGTCCAAGCGTGAGGGGCTTCAGATGTTCTGGCTCCGCAGGTACCTTCTGAGAGGCCTCCTCGATGACTTTCAGCGCGGTTTCGCGAGAATTGCGGTCAGCGTAGTAACTGACCCGCATGAACCACGCGAATGGGTGGGCCGGAGCATCGTGCGTCGCCTCCTCCAGAAGTTCTTCAATTTCCGCCCCAGCGTCGCCCCTCGCGATCGCAATTTGGGCCGTCAACAATTTGTCAGTCGAGTCTCCTGCCTGCTTCCCTCTGAGTTGATCCTCGGCGTCATCAAAAAGTCGCAAACGAAATGCGGAGACCGCAGCACGCTGTCTCACAGAGTCGGGCAGAACGCTCGCGCTTCCAGCTTCGGCTCGTGAGACCAACTGCAACACCTCCTCGTGGCGTCCTTCGCGGAAAAAATGCTCCACGATCACTCGAATCGTCTCCGGGGCGCGGTCACCCAACTCGAAGGCCCGCATCAATTCGGTCTGCGATTCGCGGACCAACCCCAATTCCTCATTGGCGAGTCCCAGCAATCGATGCGCCTCAGACCACATCGGACGCCCCTGCAGGGCGATCTTTATCCGATCGACACCCAATTGCATTAGGCGGTTACGCTCGCCCAGCTTCGTCGCGTCGGTCCGCTTGTCGATCGCACCGGCCTGCCGCAGGAACGAAACGCCTTCCAGAAAGGCGCTATTTGGACCATTCTCCCCTTCAATTCCCCGAACCAGCGACAAATATTCCTCAAGTCGCAGCGCGTCGTTCTGCCGGACCGCCAGATCGGCCAGATGCAACAACACTTTGATGTCCCTTGGCTCGAATTGGAGCGATTTTGTCCACAATTCCCGCGCAACCGAGTCGATCCCCTCGTTCTTTGCCATTTCCGCCAAACCACGCAACAACTTTCCGGTTTCGTCCTCGGAAATCGAGTCGAGATCGTCACCCAGCTTCAGAATTGCTGCGGCCGCTTGCTTTCCGTCTGCCATTACCGCCAATTCACCGCGCATCAAACGCGTTGCGGCGGAATCACCAACTTCAGTTTGATACCCTGCCACAATCTTTTCCGCCTCACGAACCCGTTGTTCCAGGGGAATGTCGGTACGGGACATCGTCAACAGGAGGTGGGCTTCAGTCAACGGGGCGTTTTTCGGATCGGCTTGCCGCGCCGTGTTCAGGCGATCGTCGGCTGCCTCATAATTTTTCTGTTGGAACAACAACTCCGCACGCAGCGAACTCAGGGTCGAGTCGTCGCGATGTCGCTCCTCCAACCGACTCAGCGTGTTTTCAACGGCGGTCCAGTCACGTTTTTCCGGCGGCAGTTTCATCTGGCGCCGGATCACCAAACGCAGGACGGACACCGGCACTTCTCCCACTGTCATCGACTTGCCAAATTCCGCCAACGCCTGCTCTTCCATGCCGTTCATCGCATACAGATTCGCACGCAAAATCCGACCTGCCTGCCACAGGGGATCCTCTGCGATCGCGCGAGTCAAAACCTCGATACTTGCACCGGGGTTCTCGAGTCGTCCAAAACACTCCACAAGTGAACGATCCAAACTCCGTTTTGCCTCTTTGAAGTCCTTGAGCTCGTCACGTGTTGACTCCAGCCGCGTCGCCGCTTCTCGCCATTGTCCCGTCGACATCAATTTTCGCGATTCGAGAAGTTCGATAAGGGCGGCGCGAACGCCGATCCGCTTCAACCCATCGAGCATCTCCACCAGCTCAGCGTCGATCTTTCGTCGATCGGCCGACGAAACATCGTATCCACCTAACAACAGGGAATTCGCGATTCCCCATTGAAAAACAAACTGCCATTCCCGCGCCACGTCATCCGACTCCAGCGCCCCGCTGGCGATTCGTTGCTTCAGAACCGCCAGCCCCTCCCGCAATGCCTCGCGTGACCGTTCCGGTTCACGAAGCTCCAGCAGCAATCGAGATCGAACGTCATAGAACCCCAAGGGAGGGCTTTCGAGTTTGAGCCCCCGTTCGGTGAGACGCATCGCTTCGTCAAACGCTTGCTTCTCGCCGGCTTCGTCCTCCAGCCGTCGCGCTGATTGAATTCGGGCACTCGCTGACCGAACCCCCGCCAAAATCAGTTCGGGCTCGCTTGGAAACTCCGCCAATGCACCGTCGACAATTGTCCGCGACTCCTCCAGTTCCCCTTGTCCGATCAGATAATCAATTCGAGCAATCGAATACATCCAAACGGGACGCACGTCCCGTTCCATCCGGGTGAACACGATCTGCACAAACTCCTCCCGTGTCAGATTCGTTCTCCCCGGATTTTCTTCATCCGTTCCCCCCTCGTTCCCCGACCCGTTTGTGACTGGATCTTCGTCTGTTTCCTCCTCGGATCTCCGTTCTCCACCGGGAGGACTTGTCCCATTTGAGCCTGGCCCATTTAGGCTTGGTTGAATGCTCAGTCGGTTAGCCACCGCCGAGAGTTTCTCGATTGCGACGTTAGAATTGGCCGCGATCTCCAGCAAAGTGAAATAGTTTTCCGCCTTCGACGGATCGATCGTGATCGCGTCCGTGTAAAGGCCGGCCGCCAGTTCAAATTCCGACTTGCGAAGCCGACATAGCGCCACCAGCCGCGTGATTTCGTAATCGGTTCCGACCTGCTTTGCGAGCGCCCCCAAGTGATCCGAAAGCACCGCGTCGTAACGTTCCAGCGAAATCCCCAACCGCACCAGTCGCAGTCGCGACTTGACGTCGTCGGGGCGATGCCCGACGTAGTCGGCCAGCAACTGATAGGCCGCAAGTTGCCGCTGCGGATCCCTGCGAGATTCTTCCAGCCAGCCAACCGCCAGCAGCCGTGCGTCATCGTCTTTCGGTCGCAACCGCAGGTAGGCCCCCATGTCCTTTATCGCGGCGTCGCGCGCGCCCGAGAGTGCGCGCTCATAGCCACCCGCTCGACCGCCGACCACATCGCGGACCGAGGAAAACAGATCGCGAAAGATGTTCGCCCCGATGATGGCCTCGCCGTTGACGACGCCCA
>JAPLOC010001020.1 GCA_026692825.1 Planctomycetota bacterium
TCGTGCGCAACCAGATCCTCATATGTCTCACGCCGGCGGACGAGGCGGTGGCTGGTGCCATCGACCAGCACTTCACACGCCTTCGGGCGAGAGTTGTAGTTGCTGCTCATCGCCATCCCGTACGCGCCCGCGCTGAAGGTACACATCAGATCCCCCCGCTGCATTGGCGGAAGCGAGCGTCCCTTAGCCAGGTAGTCCCCCGATTCACAGATCGGGCCGACGACGTCCGTCGCTTCGCAACCGGGAATCTCTACTTCGTAGTCCTCGGGCGGAGGGACTGTCGCGTTGACCGGCCAAATCCGATGGAAAGCGTCGTACATCGCCGGTCGGACCAGGTCGTTCATCGCCGCATCCTGAATCACAAACAGCTTGCCCCCTTCGCGTTTCGTGAAAATTACCTGACTCACCAGAATCCCCGAGTTCCCGACAATGAATCGACCCGGCTCCAAAGCCAGTCGGCATTCCGCCTTTTGAACGGTCGGAACAATCACGTTCGCGTAAGCCGACGCCGGCAGTGCCTCCTGCTTGCGGTAATTGATCCCGAAACCCCCTCCCAGGTTGATCCAGCGGGTGTCGTGACCCCGGGCGCGGAACTTCGCGACCACCTCCGCCGCCTTCACCACTGCCTGCGCGTAAGGCTCGGTCGTCAGAATGGGCGAACCGAGGTGCATGTGGATCCCGCGAAGCGAGAGACGCTTGTCGGCCAAAACCTTCTCGGCGAGCTGTTCGGCCCGCTCGATATCCATACCGAACTTGTTCCCCTTCTTGCCAGTCGTGGTCTTGGCGTGCGTTTTCGCGTCGATATCGGGATTGAGCCGCAGGGCGACCGGGCCGACCTTCCCCAGCGACTGGGCGACATTGGCGATCGCATCCAGCTCGGCTTCGCTCTCGACATTGAACATCAACACGTTGTTTTCAAGTGCAAAACGAATCTCTTCGTCGGTCTTCCCCACGCCCGCGAATACCACCTTGCTGGTGTCTGCACCGGCCTGTTTCACCCGGTACAGCTCGCCCCCGGAGACCACGTCGAAGCTCGAGCCGGCGTCATTCATCACCTTCAGAATGCCGAGATTGGAATTCGCCTTTACCGAATAGCAAATCACCGGCTCGACGGCGGCGAACGCCTGTTGAATCTGGTTCAGATGGTGCAGCAGCGTCCGCTTGGAGTAGATCCACAGCGGCGTGCCGTATTGCGCCGCCAGGTCGGCGACGCCGGTCTCTTCGCAGTACAGTTCGTTGTTCTTGTAGTGGAAATAGTCCATGGCGGGTCGGTGTGTGTCGCTGTGAAGTGAGGGTGGGTGTCGGCTGGCGGAATCCGGATGAGAAAATACCGGATTCCGCTTCCTGACGGGCGCGGCTTGCAGGGTTCCTAGCGCCGGTAGCCGAAACGATGGGCGGCGAGCAGTTCCGCGATCTGGATGGCGTTGGTCGCCGCCCCTTTTCGCAGGTTGTCGCTCACGCACCAGAACGACAGGCCGTTGGGGTTCGACAGGTCGCGACGGATCCGTCCTACGAAAACCTCGTCGCGCCCGGTGCAGTCCGCCGGCATCGGGTAACGCCCCCGCGCGGGATCGTCGATGACAATGATTCCCGGGAAACTCGAAAAGAGGGACCGGGCCTCGTCGGGGGAGATCGGCCGTTCGGTTTCGACGGTAATCGTCTCGCTGTGACAGTTGGCGACCGGAACACGCACGCACGTGGCGTTCACTGCCAGGTTCGGCAACCCCATGATCTTCCGGGTTTCGTACACCATCTTCAGCTCTTCGCTGGTGTACCCGTCTTCCTTGAAGCTGCCGATCTGTGGAATGAGGTTGAACGCGATCGGATGAGCGAAGGTGGTATATTTGTAATCACCGCCAGCGAGTTGCGCCTTTGTTCCCTCCAGCAGATCGGCCGTCCCCTGCAGGCCGGCTCCGCTCACCGCCTGATAGCTGGACGATCACCCGCTTCAGCGTGGCGGCGTCGTGCAAAGGCTTAAGGGCGACCACCATTTGCGTTGTCGAACAGTTCGGGCTGGCGATGATCCCGTGGGTGATCAGGGCGGCCTGCGGGTTGACCTCGGGAATCACCAGGGGAATGTCGGGCTTCATCCGCCAGTAGCCCGATTCGTCGATGACGGTCGCACCGGCCTCGACGGCGGCGGGGAGGTATTTCTGCGCGACGTCGTCGGGAGTGCTGGCGATCACCAGATCGCAGCCGGCGAACGCCTGTTCGGTCAGCTCTTCGAGCTGATACGTTTTCCCGGCGAATTCCAGCGGTTTGCCCGCCGACCGGGCCGACGCCAGAAATCGGTACTGCTGGACGGGAAGCTGGCGCTGAGCCAGCAACTGCAACATGATCCGGCCGACGGCCCCTGTGGCCCCGACAACGGCTACCTGCTTGAACACGAATGACGCTCCATGAATGGGTCGAAAGAGTCCCCTGATTGTCGCCGATCAAACGTCGGATTTCCACTCCCCGCTGGCAACGCGAATCGCACCAACGTAACGGTCTATTGCGGGGCTCAGACCGATCCACGAAACGCAATTGAGCCGGGATTCGCCCTAAATCCCCCCCCTCGAACGATTCAACGGACAAAGTTTCCCTGTTGACCGTCTCCAGGTGCCGCGACCAGGAAATCACGAGTCCTTCCCCGTTTCTGCCGATTCGCCCGCTGTTGGGAACGCCCTCTTGTCTCGTGCCAATACCGCCTGTTTCAGCAGAAATTCGATTTGACCGTTCACGCTTCGCAGTTCCTGATGAGCCCAGCGTTCAACGGCGGCGTAGACAGCCGGGTCGAGTCGCAGCAGGAAGGATTTTCGTTCCATGTCAACCTCGGTCGTCGCACACCGCGACGAAAAAAATGTAAGAACGGGCCGACGATCACCGTCGGCCCGCTCGTCACGGTCGCGACCCGTTTGAATCCCGATCTCTCAATCCAGTCGGGCCACTAGGAATACAGCGTTCCCGCATTCACAACCGGGGTTACCTCGGCTTCACCGCACAGCACCACCAGCAGGTTGCTGACCATCGATGCCTTCCGTTCATTGTCAAGTTCCACCACCTGTTTCTCGGCGAGTTCCTCCAATTCCTCCAATGCCATCTGAACCATGCTGACGGCACCGTGGACGATCATTTTCCGGGCGGCGATGATCGCCTCGGCCTGTTGACGTCTCAACATCGCGCCGGCGATTTCCGAAGCGTACGCCAGATGGGTCAACCGGGCCTCTTCCACCACCACGCCGGCCTTCCCGAGTCGCTCTTGCAGCTCTTTCTGCAACGCCTCCGAAACTTCGTCGACCGCGCTGCGGAGTGTGATCTCTCCCTCTTCACCGTGGTCATATGCGTAGCAGTTCGCCAGGTGCCGCAATGCCGACTCACTCTGCACGTGAACATACTGCTCGTACTTTTCGACATCGAACAGCGCCTGCGCGGAATCGTTGACACGCCAGACGACAACAGCGGCGATTTCAATTGGATTGCCACGCTTGTCGTTCACTTTGAGTCGCTGGGTCTCCATATTCCGCGAACGGAGCGACAACCGCTGCTTTGTATAGAACGGATTCGCCCAGAAAAACCCGCTGTCACGCACGGTACCTTTGTAGGCACCGAACAGCAGAAGCGCCCGAGCCTCGTTTGGCTCCAGTGTGAAGTGACCCACCAGTAGGATAATTCCAACGACAAACGCCGGAATTGTCGCGAACAGGAACCAGGCACACTGCTCGCTGAGTGTGTTCGTCAGGTAGATGGTGAAGACGGTGGCGGCCACTCCCGACAGCAACACCAGTATGTTGAACACCAACATGGCCCAACCACTCCGCGCTTCGAACCGCTTCTCGTGACTCATGATCCAGTTCCTCTTGAAATGTGGGTTTGGGATTCATTTCCGCCTGCGATAGCGGAATGATATCACTGTGATATTGAACGAAGCAAGTCCGGGGAGGGATCTTTGAAAATTTGTAGAATTCTCCTGTCAGCCGCCAGTCTCTTGTGCCTGGCGATTGTCGAGGGAGCATGAAGGACAGGCGGTGACAAGGCCCCGCACTCCACGGGTTGACTCGTTCCCGAATTCGGTCTGGGAACTGCGGCTCAGCCACAATCGGTACAATTCACACAACAAGACAGGGCGGGCAGGCAATTTGGGATGACGGCAACAGACAGCTAAAGTGCGTGATGTTTGCCGGACGAAGCTATTGCATGTAGGGGATGTTGTCTCCCCCGTGACGAAACAATCGGAAAGCGTTGCCAGTGCTTAGGCATCGACCATGAGTCTCAGAACCGTGTTCCCCTTGCTGTTCGCCATGCTGCTGGCGAATTGCTTCACCGGGGAGGCTCACGCCCGCTATTGCGGGGCCGCGAGCTTCAATTGCTGCTCAAGTGCCTGCAGTGACCAGTGTTCCGACCCGTGCCCGGCACCGGTCTGCACGATGACGTGCTACAAGACCGTCCAGGAGACAGTCTGGGAACCAGAGACGTACACCTGCAAAAAGACGGTCTACGACACAATCTGCGAACCCATCCCGCAGAATTGCACAAAGACGGTCTACGACCAGTGCTACCGCGATGAGCCGTACACGGTCTGCCGGCCGGTGTACCAGACCACCTACCGTGAAGAACAGTACACCGTCTGCCGACCGGTCTACCAGACCACGTACCGCGAAGAGCAGTACAAAGTCTGCCGACCCGTGTACGAGACCCCTACAAAGAGTGCTGCTACACCGTCTGCAAGCCGGTCTACCAGACCTGCTACCGCGAAGTGTGCCAGACGGTCTTCCAGACCGTTTCGGAAACCCACTACCGCGACGTCTGCCAGACGACCTGTCGGCCGGTCACCGAGACCACCTACAAGACGATCTGCACAGGCGAATGGAAGACCGAAACCGAGACGATTCCCGGACCGACCATTCAGGTCACTGTCCAAGATCCCGGCTGCTGGGAATTCGATCCCTGCACTTGCTGCTGCTGCTACAAGCCCGGTCCCTGCCGCGTTGAATGCCGGCAGTGCCCCCCGACCGTCTGCTGCCGCAAAGTCTGGGTTCCCCGCGAAGAACAAGTCCCGGTCACCTGCACCCGCTGGGTCCAGGAAGTGAAGCACTGTCAGGTTCCTTACACGGTCTGTCGGCAGATCCCGCACACCGTCACGAAGCAGGTTCCCTACACGGTCTGCCACATGGAACAGCAGGTTTGCCGTCGCCAGATTCCCTACACCACCTGCACGATGACCCAACAGGTCTGCACCCGTCGGATTCCCTGCCGGACGTGCCGAATGGTCGAACAAGTCTGCACCCGCCGGATCCCCTGCACCACCTGCACGATGACCCAGCAGGTCTGCACTCGGCGGATTCCCTGCACCACCTGCACCATGGTTCAGGAAACCAAGACCCGTCGCGTCGCGTACTGCACCCCCCGACAGGTGAACTACACGACCTACACCTACCAGACCCGATGTGTGCCGCGTGAGGTCTGTGTGACGCAGACCCGCTGCGTCCCCAAGACGGTCTGCCGGCAGGTTCCCGTCACGGTCTGCTGCCCGGATCCGTGTGCCCAGAAAGTCTGCCGTCGCTGCCGATAACGCGACGTTGAGTTTCTGAGCGACAGATTCCATCACTGGGACGACGCACTCAGGGGGTTGGCAATTGCCAACCCCCTGTCTGTTTCTTTGTAATAGGCAATCCCCCACGGGCGTGGTAGAACAATCGTTCGCGACAGCCGCTGGCGTGTTCATTCAGCGGCGTTGATCACGCAGCCACCGAGCGCCCACCATGCTCCGCCACCTCGCCCGTCGTGCGTTTCTTCAGCAGTCGGCCTG
>JAPLOC010001021.1 GCA_026692825.1 Planctomycetota bacterium
CGTCACCGCTCGCGGCAGCTGGACCGCGACGACCCGGGCCCCCTCGTCCGCCGTAGCGGGGCCCTCGCCAGCGGCGATGTCCAGCACGTGCGTGCCGTGTCGCACCCGCCGTGCCGCGTTCCAGCCGACCGTCTCGCGATACAGCCCATCTTCGTCGAGCAGCCCCGCGGAAATCGGCCCGTCCGCCGGCCGGCAGGCCTTCGGGATTGAGAGCCGGGCCGCCCGCAGCAGCGCCCCGTTCCCCCGCGATCAGTCGCTCACCCGGGATGAGTCCGCCCCGGATGCCAGGGCGACCTGCGGGAGGAACGCCGCCGATCGCCGCGCGCCCGGGACCCGTTGGTCGGCCCCCTGTGGGAATCCGTAGCGGGGGTGCGCCGGGAGTGCGGACGCCAGGCGGTAACCCCCTTCGCGGCCAGGCGGCGGGCGGACGGGGACGCGGACCGGGACTCGCTCCAGGCGTGAATGCCGTTCCCGGTGCCATCGGCCGAGGGGGGAATCCCTTTCGCGGTGCCAACCGCGCTGGAATTACCAGTCGACCCTATTCGGGCAACGCGCTGCAGTTCAACAACCGAAACTTCAACCTTGCCCAGGGAGGTTATCGCCCCGCGTTCTACGGCCATCGCATGTACCACGGGTACTGGAACGGCAATTATGGATTCGGCGGCGGATACCGTGGTGGCTGGGGAGGGGGCAATGGTCCCGGCTGGGGTTACGGTCCCGGCTACGGACGGGGGTTTGGTCGCGGACTTGGGATTGGCTTCGGACTCAGCCCGCTGGGCTGGGGTTATGGCGGCTGGGGATTGGGATCGCTGGCGTATAACAGCGGCTATCTGGGTTATTCGAACCCGTACTATGGCAACTCTGTCGGCGGGTACAACTACGCACAACCGATTCCCGTGGATTATGGAGTCGCACAGCCGGCCGTCACCGCGGAAGGAAATCCCGCCGACGCGCTGCTCGACTCGGCAGTCGCCCTCTTCCGACAGAATGACTACGAAGCGGCGCTCGACGTCGTCAACCGGGGGATCGCGCAGTACCCGACCGATTCGGTGCTGCACGAATTCCGCGCCCTGGTGTTGTTCGCCAAAGGGGACTATCAGCAGGCGGCAGGGACGATTCACTCCGTTTTGGCGATTGGTCCGGGTTGGGATTGGACTACGCTGGCGAGTCTGTACTCCAACGTCGCGGTTTACACCACCCAGCTTCGTGCATTGGAAGCATTCACTCGGGGAAACCCGCAGGATGCCGGTTCGCGGTTTCTGCTGGGATATCACTACATGAGTACCGGTTACACCGCTGCGGCCGCCAAGCAGTTTCAAAGCGTTGTCACGTTGCTTCCCACCGACCGGGTCGCGGTCGATCTGTTGAAAATGCTGCCGCAAACGCCAGCCGCGACCCCCGTAGCCACGCCGCCCAACCCCAGCCCTCAGCCTCCCGTGGAAACCGCGGCGGCGGCGACACCCGAGGCGGCCCCGATTGACCCGGCGACCCTGGTGGGAGACTGGAAAGCGGTTCGCGACGACGGCTCGACGTTTGAAATGACGCTGACGCCCGAGAACACGTTCCGCTGGAAATTCACGTCGAAGCAACAGCCGGCCCAGGAATTCACCGGAACCTACACCGTCGAAATCAATGTGCTGGCCCTGGAACGAACGACCGGCGGATCGTTGATCGCGGAAGTCCGGCCCAAGAACGCCGGCGAATTCAACTTTAAACTGGTGGGTGGCCCCTCCGACGACCAGGGACTCGACTTCCGTCGATGACCGGGCGCTCGGAGCGCGGAAGCCACACGGCGATACCTGATGGAGCGACTGGAGATGTTGCGATTCGCGATGCTGTCACTGATTTGTGCGATCACCTGCGGCGTGTCGGGGTACACCGGGACGATGCCATTCGCCTGGAATTGGGAGATCGTCCTGTTCGTACTTTTTTTGTCGCTGTCGATCGCGGGGTTTGTGGGAGGAACCCTTCCCCGCCCGAAACACCGCCCGTCACCGGAACCGGTATTGAATCCTGAACCTTTCAAGGCACGGTCAAGGTCTGCGGTCGGGGCCAAACGACTGCGGACCTTGCCGTCACCCATCTCGGGGCGTGGAGCGAGCGGGGGTGATTTGAAACCCGCTCAGCTCCCGCAGGTCACGCGAAGCAGACAGGACGCCGCGCGACATTTTGAGAGTTCGTTGAGTCATTCCTCAGTGCGATCGACGACGACAATGACCGACACGGTGATTGTCGGCGGCTGATGAACCGGAGAGGTCGTTCCGCCTGAACGCGTCGTTTGTTTTCGATCTTTGAGTCTTCAACGGAAGAACCGTGTCTCATGAAGAAGTTTACGTTCACTCTGATGGCTTTCGCGTGTTTGTGTGTCCCCGCAGCGGCCGCCACGATCAATACCACGTTCGATGCCTGGACGTTGGCTCCCGTGGTGTTGGGGGACAAACAGTTCACGTACATCGCCGGCGGCAGCAATTTCAACAATGCCGCGATGACGTTCACAAGTACCGTGTTTCCCACCCAGATTGTCCATGATGTCGATGTGCAATTCGCACCGGGACTCACCAATACCACCATCGACCTGGACTATTCGATTCTCGTCCTCAATCCGCTATTCCATATTAGTGGCATGGGGCTCGACGCTCAGATCGGTGCCCTCGGCACGAACTTTGATTTGACGAAGACCTACTACAATTCTCCCGGCCACGTCGGCCAGATCGCGCAATTGACCAGTGTGAATGGCGGGAATGTGTCGATCCTGGGGAATTTCGGACAACTGATCTACGTCCACGTCACTTCGACTGTTCCCGCCGGAAACGAGATTGACTCGTTCCGTGACGGGTACATCCAGTCGAGCGTCCCCGAGCCGGCGTCATTCCTGCTCGCGGGATTCGGGGTGCTGGGTCTGGTCTCGCTGAATTGGGTCCGCCGGCGCGCAACGGCGAAATCGGACCGGCTTTAGGTCGAACGGTCGGCATCCGCCGATTCGATGGATCGAGAGTCTCGCCACCCGGACTCGCCTCATTCACACGCTGTGGCTGTCGCAGTGTGAATGGGGCCGCCAGTGCATTCGCAAATGCACCTGCGTACCGTGGATTTCAATCCACGCCGCCCAACAATTCAATGGCGGCTTATGCATTCCTGCGGTGCGCTCCGATTCGGTCTTGGGAGCCAACCCGAATTGTCGATACAATCTGACAGGAACCGCGATTCGGTGATTTCGTCGGCTGGCGGTTCGCATCACAGGGAGGTGATACCGTGACCAGAATGAACACAATTGCACTGGTGGGACTGCTGAGTCTGTTCCTGTGCGGTTGCCGCAATATGAACAACACACAAACCGGATCCCTCGCCGGCGGGGGGTTGGGCGCTTTGACTGGAGCGATTGTCGGTCAGGCTGCGGGCGGGCATGCGGGGGCTGGTGCGTTGATCGGTGCGGCCACCGGGGCCGTCGCGGGGGGTTTGGTGGGGAACGCCGAAGACGCTCGCGAGGAACGCGACGCGGCCGTCGCCCAGGCGGCGTATTCCGAAGCGCGGTCACAAGCGATTTCGCAGGCAATCACCGAAGAAGACGTCGTGACGATGACACGCAATGGCGTGGGAAACAGTGTGATCATCAATGCGATCCGCACACGGGGTTGCCGATGGGAGGGCACTCCTGACGACATCATTCGGCTGAAGAATCAAGGGGTTTCCGACGAAGTCATCGCCACAATGCAAAAGAACGGCTTGAAGACTCCCGTCATTGTCGGCTCCTCGGGAACCAAAGTCATCTACGCGGCCCCTCCCCCTGTGAGCCGGGTGGTCGTCGTCGGGCCAGGCGTCTACGGCCCTCGATACTGGGGAGGACATCACTACTACGGCCACCGTCACTATGGCCACTGGTAGGGTCCACCACAACGATCGTCGGTAGTGGGCGAACAACGAGTGCTTGAAGGAGTGTACCGAGTCGAGTCGGTAGGGATGACAATCGAGTCTGCCGTCCAGGCGTCAACGAGCAATGTGGCCGGAATTTGGGAAATGGGATAAGCCGCCTGGCGGGTGCGCGAACGTCAAGTCCGACCCGCCCCTCTCTCGAAGCGTTCGCCGTTGAATGGACACTCCGCCACTCGCGCCAGTATCCTGCCAACGCAGTCTTGACGCTTGCGATCCTCCCCGTGCATTTCAATCGTATTAGCATCTCGATCGCCGGCACGGAACACATCATTCCGGACTACAAGATCAGCCCGACCGAAATGGGAGCGGTCTATACGACCTACCTCGTGGTCTACACCCTGTTCATGATGCCCGGGGGTTGGTTCATCGATCGTTTCGGCCCCAAAAAGGCTCTGTTGCTGCTGGGGTTCGGATCGGCGATCTTCGTCCCCGCGACCGCTTTGGCTGGGTACGTGGGGGTCGCATGGATGCTGGGGTTGTTGTTCGTGGTACGCGGCGCGCTCGGACTGGTGAGCGCACCCATCCATCCGGCGGCGGCGCGGGCCGCTTCGTTCTGGCTTCCCTACTCGGGGCGCGGCAAGGCGAACGGATTGATCACGGGAGCCGCGCTGCTGGGGATTGCGGCGACCCCCTACGGGTTTGGACTCCTTTCCGACAAAATCACTTGGCCCAACGCGTTTCTCGTTGCCGGCGCGTTAACCTTGATACTCACAATCGTCTGGTCCATTTTGGCATCGGATCATCCGTGGCAGCACCGCTGGGTCAACGCCGCTGAGGCCGCGTTGATCACCGCCGAGGATCCTGCTCCACAAACAGAAGACCCCGTGGCACAGGACGAACAGGAAAGTCCATCCCCCAATTCCCCCATTGGGCCGATCACCTGGATCCAGCGGAATCTCAGCATGCTGACGCTGACGCTCAGTTACGCCTGCTACAGCTATTTCCAGTATCTGTTTTTCTATTGGATGGGGTACTACTTCGACACCGAGCTGAAACTGGGTACGAGTACGGGGAGAGCCTACACCACACTCACTCTGCTCGCGATGGCTGTCGGGATGGTAACCGGCGGTGTGCTGCTGGACGCGCTGCAATCGCGGAAGCGCTGCTGGTTCAGCCGGGCGATCACACCCATGTTCGGAATGGTCGCCAGCGGATTTTTTGTTCTGCTGGGAACGTCGACTTCGAATCCCGTCGCGGTTGTCACGTGGTTCGCGCTGTCGATGGGAGCGCTGGGGATGTGCGAGGCCCCGTTCTGGGTGACCGCGGTCGAATTGGGACGGAAAAAGGGAGGGGCTTCGGGGGCGTTTCTCAATACCATTGGAAACTTGGGGGGGATTCTCGCGCCAATCGTCACGCCCCTGTTCAGCTCCTATTTCGGCTGGAAGGCCGGTCTGCTGCTGGCCGCCGGCATTGTCGCTGTGGGGGCGGTGTTTTGGGTCTGGGTCAACCCCCCTGTCGAACCAGAGCCGGTGTGATCCGCCCCTGGAGTGTATCGGTTGGACGGATCGGTTTCCTCCGCTTGGCCATTCCGCTGAAAATTCCCGTAGTGCGTCAAACCGCTGGCGTGGTGGGACTGCTCAGCCGGACCTCCTTGAATTCGAAGGCAATGTTCGATCCAGCGTGTGGTGTACAATAGCGGCTGAATTGGCGACAATCTGACACCACTGCGACAGCAACCGGACATGAATGGAACTGAAAGATGGCACGGAAGAAGCAGACCCCAGTCGACAAACCTCTGCCATCGAACGCCGGCGATTCGAAGGAAAGCGTTCTCGTAGCCGCCGCTGCGGATTTGGCTGAGTTCGCCACGCGGTCGCTGGCCGCTGCCGAAGCGATGGGGATCAAAACGGAGCCGATCAAACACTTCTGGCTGGCACCCGCCCAACGTGACGTCCTGCGGGCAATTCCCGGCATATCGAAAGTGTTGTCAGCGAAACTGGCGGACCAGGCTGCGGTGTTTTTAGTCTGGGACGTTGCCAGACTGATTCTGGCAATAGCCGGGTTCTTGCCAGACTCTGTCGGTCACCAACAACGGGCACTTCTCATTGTGAGTGAGCATTTGACGGAGCGTCTGCTTCATGGCGTTGACGGTGATGAAGACCCGCCTACACCACCCGCACCGCCAGCCCGCAAGAAGCGCAAGCCGAAGACTGATCCGAACACGATTTTCCAGTTCCGAATCACGCTGCTGGACATCAAGCCGGTAATCTGGCGGCGGATCCAGGTGACCGACTGCAATTTGACGCGGCTCCACGAGTACATCCAGGCGGCGTTTGGCTGGGAGAACTATCACCTGCACGAGTTTGAGATTGACGGGGAAAACTACAGCCAGCTCGCGCCCGACGGTGTCGATCCCGACCGGAAGTTCCTGGACGAAGCGGACGTCTATCTCAGTCAACGGTTGCCGAAACCTGGGAAGCGTACCAAGTGGATTTACGAGTACGATTTCGGCGACGCCTGGAATCACGAGGTTCTGTTCGAAGGATTCCCGCCCATCGACCGCAAGGTGAAGTATCCGCTCTGCCTGGAAGGGGCACGTGCCTGTCCACCGGAAGACTGCGGCGGGACCGAAGGCTATACCTACTTCACCAAAGTGCTTGCCAATCCGAAACATGAACATCACCAGGAATGGCGAGACTTGATGGGTCGATTCGATCCCGAAGCGTTCGATGTGAAGAAGTCGACGAGGGAAATGAGGAAGGTGAAGTGAGCTTGGATTGAGAAACGCAAATGGACTGGATGACCTGGTACAACAGCCTCGTGAAACCGTCATGGACTCCGGCACCAGCGACGATCGGGCTGATCTGGTCGATCCTGTATCCGATCATCATCGTCACATTCGGATTCGTGTTCGTTCAGGCGTTCCGAGGTAAGGTCGGTTGGACGGTCGCTGCTCCGTTCGCGATCAACCTCGTGGCGAACCTGATTTTCTCGCCGATTCAGTTTCAAATGAGGAACCTGCCGCTCGCCGCCGTCGATATCCTGATCGTCTGGGGTTCGATCATCTGGCTCGTCGCGGCGATCTGGCCGCACTATCGCTGGGTGAGCCTGGCTCAGATCCCCTACTTCGTGTGGGTCTCGCTGGCGACGATCCTGCAATTGTCGATCACCTGGAACAATCGGTGATCTCGTCATGTTCATTCACTCGCTGTTCGATGCCTGTGAACTCATCCTGAAAATTCACGGCGAACCGATGAGAAGCTATTGGAAGGCCTCACGGGTCCAAACCCCAGTGTCACCAGAACCCCAGTGACACCCACCCGTCAGGCAGACGCTGGGGATCTCCATTCAATCGTCGAAACCTCCACGGGTGGCACCGGTTACACCACACTTCGTGGATCCAGAACGCGGTTTCACGTTCGGGCCGATGGGTGTCCCGCGAGTCCTCGTGGGCTTGTTTTGGAACAGAAGGGAACGAAGGAAACGAAGAAGTCCGGAGGAAGTCGGGGAGATTCAATGCCGGTACGCTGCATTCCGGTCGCCTTTGGCACCCTTTGTTTCCTTCGTTGTCTTCTGTTCAACTTCCGTTTCGTCGTACCGGTCGCAACCGGGACATGGCACGGACAGGGCGACCAATCGGTTCCGTCTGGAATTCCAGCATCCGCCATCCAACGGAACTCCAGGCCACGCGAAAGCCGAGGTTGTTGTTCCGGTTCTCCGGCGACCTGTTGTTCCGGTTCCCAGAACGCAGGTTTGTGTCGTTCCTCCAGCTCCCGCCACGGATCACCCGGCCGAACGGTAAATCGAGCAAGACCATTCGTTCAGGGGGCATACTCGCACACG
>JAPLOC010001022.1:0-1444 GCA_026692825.1 Planctomycetota bacterium
TGATGCACTCAGAGGGTTTCCATGGCAAGCCGGGTTGATCTGACGGGTGACGGAGCGGACAACGACGGACCCGTGACGACGACGCCATCACCGGCACAAGTTGCGTGAACGCTACCAGGACCTATTGTATCGTTGTGCGTCCGGTTCCACTCCGAAGGCGGCCCTCGTCGTTCAAGCTAAATCGCCCATGACAACAGATCTGCTACGATCCTCCTGGACTGACGTTGACCCCGGCGAACTTCTGTTCGTGATTCTTCAGCGGATTGGTGGGCCAGGTCAGTATGACAACGTCGAGAAGAATCCAAATACGTTCTATCTTCCACTTGCCGGAGCATTGTGTCGGATCAAGTTATCGTTTTCGGACAGCAAGCAGATTGTGGCGATTGAGCGAGGCCCGTCGTTTGATGACGATTTGTGGAATCAGGTAGTTCAGGATGTCGAATCCGCTGGGCCGCGAATCTTTGGACGTGATTGCAGCTTCAGTGGATTTCGTGTCACTGGTTCCTGGCGAGGCGAACTGTCCGGAGTCCAGATTCTGCCGCCACCGCCGGACGCGCCTGTGCCACCGATCGAGGTGTCTGAGCATCCGTTCATTCTTGAATTCCCCTTAATTCAAAGCGATTTGTGGCCAATCACGAATTTCCGGCGGATTCGACAACATCGGCAATTGACTCTACTACTCAATGTTTTGCTCGCCGGTGGGGCTACAGTTCAACCGAGTCGCCCAAGACACCTCTGGGCCATCGTGCCGATGGAAGGCCCCTGCGAACCGGAAGTCAAATGGGTCCAGGAATACTATTTCGCAAAGATCGGAGATGTCGTCAGAAACGAATTGTCACCAGAGGGTTCGGTGTCCCTCGAAGTAGTTGATCCTGAGACATACTACGCAATTGGCGGGCACGATGGTGGAGGTCTTCGGGTTCCGGCGGATCTCGATGATTCAATCTGCTGTTTCACGAAGCTGTCGCGAGCGAATCGAGAAAACTTCTGCCGGGCCGGGTTTTGGCTCGACATGGCTGCCCGTCAGTGGACAACGTCATTTTCGGCATCGTTCGCTTCTCTCGTGATCGCGATTGAAGCCCTTGGAGAACGACGTCCAGGTGCTGGAAAACGAACTCCGGGGACAAATGAGCGATTTCGCAACTTCATCGACCGTTTTGCACCTGGCGCAAGTCTGGAGAGTCGCCGGAAAGAGATGTACGCGCTCCGATCTGAGATTCTCCACGGTAGCGGACTAATGGAGATGGATCAGGGAGCCCACTTTGGTTGGACGCCGCCTGAGCGAAATGAAGAGGAGCTCATGAGAGAACTCGGGAGATTGGCCCGAATCGCAATACGAAACTGGCTGAAGAACCCGACTCCATGATCCCAACAAGATTGAGGTGAGATTCCTGTTCGAGTTGCCGAACGGCAAAACCAGCGGAAAAGCGGACCTCACCTAGCA
>JAPLOC010001022.1:1486-2227 GCA_026692825.1 Planctomycetota bacterium
GCATGAGTCACTCGTGGTTTCGACGCTCCCCGAGGCGCCGTGGGCGCGACGCTGTAGTGCAGCACGAACCCCAGGGCCTCGATGATGCGATTCGCCCGGTCGATCGTCACGCCGTGGTAGTCGTTCCGTTCGTCGCGGGAGACCTGCGACTCGTGCACTCCGAGGCGTTCGGCGAGTTCGCGCTGCGTCAGTCCGCTGACAATTCTCAGCCCGATCAGGATCTGGCCGAGTTCCTGGAGATTGGCGAGCTCCTTCTTGTCACCACGTCGCAATCGCTCGTAACGCTGGACGTCCTCCTGCAACTGCTCATGAAACGTGAGGAGCGGTGCCATCCCGCGGCGGATTTCCGCTTTCGTGAGATCGAGCTTCTCCAGCTCGGATTGCTGGGCTTTCATGTGCCGATCGCCTTCTTTCAGGCGACGCTGGGCTTCCTGGTATTCGGTCTCGGTTCGAATCATGGTTCACCTCACAAGTTTGACGATGCCATCCCCGTTTCCTGCCCGATATGGGGATACAGTTCCACGCGATAGTCGATCCACATCGGCAGTTTCCAGCCGTGTCCGGGGACGGGGTGCCGGTCGTCGTTCTCCCAGGTCCAGCACGGTTTGGCGGCGACCCGATTCAGTTCGCGTTCCAGTCGTCCTGACAGGAATCGCTCGCGGTCACAGACAAAGTAGCCGTCGATGTCGTTCGGATGGTCCTTGTCTTCGACAAACGATCCGTTGATGAAGATCTCGTGAA
>JAPLOC010001023.1:0-1960 GCA_026692825.1 Planctomycetota bacterium
CACCCACAGTTCCCAGATCGGTTGCGGTCTGTGTGCTGTTGTTGGGCTCGGTACTCGTGTCCCTGCGGAGGAACGAAACCTGGTAGTCCGTCGCACCGGACCGAAAACCGTTGATCTTCACGTGGTAGGTCGTGGCAACAGTCACGCCGGAACCAAAGAAGAACTGCTTGGGAATCGCCTGGGAACCATTCATCAGGGCGATGGAATTCCCCGACGCATTCAACAACTCGACCGTCATCCCGCCGATGTTGGGGCCATTCACCTGGATGAAGTCGACAGGCCCGACCGGAGGATCGATGGTGAAGCGGAAAATATCGGTATCGTTCGACGAGGAGAGATTTGAGTTGAAAGATGTCCCGGGAATGAGTGTCCCCAGGTCATTTGCCGCAACCACCGTCTCGTTGGGTTCAGTCGAGGGAGATGACGCGGGATTCTCAGAGAAGTTCCCGACGACAATCCGCGCCTGGTCGTTGTCGATGATCTGCAGACTGGCGCGGGAATCTCCATTCAACACGTTGTAGCGGACAGGATCATTGACGAGAGATGTCGTCAGCGTGCGTGACGCGCCTGCCGCGATCGAATTGTCCGGAATCACAATGCGAAGATCCGCCGCCAGAGCCCCTTCCGGCACATGGACGACGCCATTCAGCGGAACTTCCGCTGCCTGAGGCAGCTTCTCGAGTGTGAACGCGTTGAATATTGGGTTTTTATCGGGAAACGGTGTGCTGAGACCATCCAATTGGAAGTTCAGAGTCGTGGCCTGCGCCACGAACTGGTACGTGATCACCGCGCCCCGATTGGTCGCGGACTTCCCTCCCTGGATTCTGCCGGGATTGAAATCGTCGGCAATCTTTGTACCACCGACGGTCACGCCAAACCCACGATCCGCGCCATTTTCCTGGAAGAGCAACTGAAGCTTGTATTCGACTCCGGGAACCAACCCGCTGAGTTGCGTCAGAACCTGGTTCGGATTGGTCGTCCAGCGAATCGACTGCATCACCGACTCCAGGCGATTGTCGTTCGTAGTCGGACCGTATTCCGGAGTTGCGTAGTTCAAGATGTCGTACAACGACGACACCACCACTCCGGGGACCGCGTCCGTTGTGAAGTTCGCGTCGCGAATCAGTCCGACCGCGTCTCCACGCAGATTGACGGCGTAGCGGAATTCGCCATCCAGGTCCAACCCTTCCCCGATGTCACCCCCGCTGAAAGCACCAATCGTCGTCAATTCGTTCAGGGTCGAACGATAACCGA
This sequence comes from Planctomycetota bacterium, assembly GCA_026692825.1. GTDB lineage: Bacteria > Planctomycetota > Planctomycetia > Planctomycetales > Planctomycetaceae > UBA10511. Next base: position 1,255 of record JAPLOC010001023.1, read on the forward strand.
TGTCCAATCCCCCCGCCGGAGCGGGCGTGTCGAGAGCGACATGAAACACGCCCCCCTGATCGTCCCCTTCCTTGGCATCGCGCAGCTTGGTGATCTGGGCGGTTGGAATGAGCGCGGCGGAATCCCCCGCGTTCCCTTCCCCCACTTTCCCGGTGTTCGGGGGAACCGATGTGTAGGGAAAATTCACGGGGGTCGCGAGATACGAGGTCGAACCACTTTGTGAAATGACCACGAACGTTTTTGTCACCCCGGGAAGCGCGATTCCCAATTGAACACGGCGTCGCTGGTCCCAGTTGAGTTTCGTAAAGACCAGCGAGATCGTGGCGGGACGGGTTCCGTTGACGTCAAAAAAACCGTTTCCCGGTGAGAGCGTCAGCGTGACATCGCTGGCAGGCTCACTGGTCAACGCGACATCCAGGCTGGCCAGTGTGGAGTTTCCGGGAACGTAATACGGAACAACTCCGGTCGCGTCGGGAAGCAGCGCACGGCCGTCGGCATCAAACAGCGCCACTCCGGGTCGATACGCTCCGTTGTCGGCGATCGAGACGGTCGCTGACTTGTTCGTACCGATGGCGTACTTGCTCGTCGCGAACGTGAAATCCTCGAGTTGAATCGAGACGGTTTCGGTGGTCTCGGAAATCGCGTCTGGCCGTACCAGAAAATAGATCTTCCCGCGAGTTTCCCCCGGCGGAATGATGACCCCCAA
>JAPLOC010001023.1:2020-2814 GCA_026692825.1 Planctomycetota bacterium
TCCCGCCTGTGATCGTGTACCCAACAAACAGACCGACCGCTGAGTTGACGGGCTGGTCGACAATGACGTCCACAGATCCGACCTGAGGCTGTGGGTTGTTGAAGAACGACGCGGTCCCGGACGACTTCACAAAGTCCGCTGACCGGGTGGACTTGTCTTTCAGGTCACCGTCAAATGGCCAGTACCCCTGCAACCCCTTTTCGGTCCCTTCCAGTGCCGTGTACATCGACTTCTGGATTTCTGCCTGAGTGCGGGCGACGTTCCAAACCCGCAGTTCATCGAGTGCTCCCGGTTGACTTCCCAGAGCGATCTGGGTTGGCTCGACAAATTTCAAGTCCGCAGCCGCAGGAGTTGACTGGACCAGAACACCGTTGACGTAGAGCAGCAACTGGGAACCGTCGAAGGTCTGGGCGACATGGTTCCAGGCGTCGGTGTTCAGCGCGACATCCAGTGTCTGCTGGCCGGCCGGTCCGCCAATCTGCACGCCTTTGCCCGAGTTGTAGGTCTTGACCGTTCCCAGAATGGGACTGCGAGCGCCCAGATCTTCCAGTGTGAAGCCGTTGAGGATCGGGTTTTTGTCGCGGGCCGTGGTGACTGCTGACCCATCGAGTGTGACCGAGAGCGATGTCGAGGTCGCGACGAACTGGTGGGTGATCACCGCCCCCTTTTTCCGTTCCTGTCCCCCTCCCTGGACAGCTCCTGGAAAGAAGGAACTGACAATTTTTGTTCCCCCCACAGAGACGTCAAAACCTCGGTCGGCGATTTGGTCCAGGAACAACAATTGGAGTTTGTAC
>JAPLOC010001024.1 GCA_026692825.1 Planctomycetota bacterium
ATGACAAGGGGCAATCCCGGGGCACCGCTGACAATCGCGGTAAGCGGGATGTGCTGCGTGATGACGTCGCGATTGAAGGTCTGTTCCAGCCTGCGGCGCAGTGCCGGATCGTCAGTTCTCCAGACCGTAGCACCGACCGCGATCGCCTTGAGATTCAGGTCTCCCCGGCCAAACGTCAGTGCGACTCCTCGCGAACTCGACGCGGTCTTGGTTTCACACACCTCGTACAGCCGTCCCCCCTGTTCGTCCTGTTCTGGCCGTCCCTCATCGAAGACCACGCCGTCACCGGGTTTCAACGGCAACACGGGAACCGCCTGGTGATCGGCCGCCAGTTCGACCAGCACTTCGGTCGAAGTTACCGCCTCGACCGTGCCCACTTTCACACCGCGGTGTTTTGGAAACCGCCCCTGGACCAGTTCCTGATGATTGACACCGTCCAGAAATCCATGGGTGAAACCACGCGAAAAACTCTGCGCGAGGTCGAGCTGCTGTTGATGATCGAGCGTGAATGGCTTCCCTTCCGCCGCAGCGTCGAGGGCGGCGCGGTAGGTCTGTGTGGTCGCCGCCACGTAATGCGCGCTTTTCAGCCTCCCCTCAATTTTCAGGCTGCACACCCCGGACCGGGCCAATTCGGGAACCAGATCCCACGATGAGAGATCTTGCGGACTGAGCAGATAGTTCTTGCCGTTCAGGTCGCGCTGCTCTCCGTCCACTATCAAATCGTACGGCTGCCGACATGCCTGCGCGCACTGACCCCGATTCGCGCTTCTCCCCCCGAGCGATTCACTGGTCAGGCATTGTCCGCTGTACGCGACACACAGCGCACCGTGCACAAACACTTCCAGAGGCACGGTGGTCTCCCGCCCGATCCGCTCGATCTCGGCGATCGACAACTCGCGGGCGACGATCACACGCTCGATCCCCAGGCTCCGGACGAACTCCATGCCGCGCGGTTCCGTCAGGGTCATTTGCGTTGAACCATGCACGGCGAACCGCGGGGCCATCGCCTGAATCAGGCGGGCGATCCCCAGATCTTGCACAATGACCGCATCCGCACCGGCACGAATGATTGCCGCGAGATACGCCACCGCCCGTTCAAGTTCCCCGGAAAAGACCAGCGTGTTGAACGTGACGTATCCGCGGACGCCGTGCGTACGCAGATAACCCATCGTCTCGGGGAGGGAGGCGAGTGTGAAATTCTCGGCACGATGACGGGCATTGAAGTCGTCGAGGCCGAAGTAGACGGCGTTTGCGCCATTGGCGACAGCCGCGCGGAGCGCTTCCGGATCACCGGCAGGAGACAGAAGTTCGGGAATCGAGACGGGCCGGGAGCCAGACGCCATGGAACAAGTGGCCAGAGAGGGCGGAAGAGGTCAAACCGCCATCATAACCACCACCTGTGGGGTTTCATATGTCTGCGGATCGTCACAGTGGGCTGACGCCCACCGCTCGCCAGGGATTGCCTGGTGTCGTGACACGCTACTCGGCTTCAGCCCAGCGATAGACGGTCATCGCCTTTCGTTCACGGACGAAAACCTCAGCGCCGCAGA
>JAPLOC010001025.1:0-2593 GCA_026692825.1 Planctomycetota bacterium
CGCAGCAGCGTCTACGGGCGGTTTGCGATTCTGAAACCGTATCCCGAAAAGGCGCTGGAGTTCGCCGACGAACTGCGGCGGCAGGCGACGGAAGCGAAAGTCGCTCTCGGCATAGGCATCGCCCAGGGACGAATCGAGCCGACCTATGATTTGTTTGGCGGAAATGTCGCGGGTAACCCCATCAACTACGCCGCCCGACTGGCGTTTCTGCGCGATACCGAGTGCCGGATTGCCGCCGAGCCGGAATTTGTGCGAGCGATCCGCCAAACGAGTTCGAAATCGAAAAAGCAATTCGGCGAGGAAAAGACCGAACACTGTAAGCGAATTCAACTCAAATTTCATTTCCTCGGCGCGCAGGGGGGAATTTTGCCTGCGAGTCCCCCGGGGCTCGATTGCACCAATGAAACCGCGCACGTCGTGGCGGTCGATATCGTGAAATACTCAAAAAAGCCACTGCGTGAGATGATGCAGGCGGCAGCCCACTTGTTGCAATTCAACGTGCGTGGTCCGATTGAGGCGACGGGGGGCGTGTACCATGAGTTCGCCCCGGGCGGCGATGGCGGAATTTTTGTCTTTCGGCCAAGCCAACCGTCCGGCAGCGCGAAAGCGGCGTGGCGGTTTTTGCGAGATCTTCGCGATGGGTGCGAAGATTCCGTGGAAGTGCGGTTCGGTGTCACGTCGGGTCCGGTGGTCGTTCTGGAAGGTGGCTATCCAGTGGGTCACGGCATTTTGGAGGCCGATGAACTCTCCAGCCTGCCACCGACCGGACAAGTCTGTAGTTCCAAGGAGTTCTGGGACAGGAAACTTGACGAATTCGATCGCAAGGGATGGACACCTACAGTCGTCGAGAAGCGGCCCGATGCCTATTTACTTATTAAAACTGGTCAATCGAATTCCACCACCACGGTCTCTGGAATAACCGATATCGAAATCACGACGCACCCGCAACCTGCGGGAATCCAACCGCAACGCGNNTCCATGAAACACCCCGAAATTCCGGCCCCTTCCCCATCCGCACCGTCACGTCCCACCGCCCCCAAAGTCGTGGTGGTTGTCGCGACCGGTTGGGGTTCGGCCTCGGGGGGCATCAACGCGTTTAACTTTGACTTCTGCCAGGCGCTGGGCCAGGCGCTGCGTGGTCAGGCGCGGTTGATTTGCTTGACCACTGCTGTCAGCGATTTGACGAAACAGCAATTCCAGTCGGCAGGGGTCGAGCTGCTGACTTTGCCTGCGATCGATCCCGATGCCATCGACGCATTCGGACGCGACGCCCAGACCGTGTTGCGCGCCGCGGGGATCGATCGGATCGAATTGACGATTGGTCACGACGTCTTCACCGGGCCGGCGGCGTTGCGCCTGAAAGCCGATTTCGGGGGAACGGCGGCGGTCATTCACCATATGAATTATGGCAGTTACCATTCGGTGAAATCGGATGGTGAGATCACCCGCCAGAAAGAGGACCAGCAACGGAAGCTGTTCACCCATTGCGACCACGTTCTAGCGATCGGTCCGTCGCTGAAACGGGACATCGAAGCGCTGTCGCAGCGCCAGGCGACGATGTTGGTTCCGGGAATCGCCGACATTCAACCGATTTCGTTGCGCGAGGGGCAGTTTCGGGCGATCACGTTCGGCCGGATGGGCGGGGCGGACGATTTGATCAAGCAGGGGCGGTTGGCGGCGGCCGCCTTTGGACGTTTTGTGCGGGAGGTGACGTCCAGCGATCGCCTCGCGTTCGATTTCAAGTACCGCCTCAGCGTGTTTGGAATTCCGGAGGGAAATTACAAAGCCGAAGCTGCTGCCTTGCGAGAACTCGCCGAGCAGCATGCCGACGCGATGTTGAACGTGGTCGCCTGCCCATACACGGAAAATCGGGCCGATTTGTTCAAGGCATTGCGGGAAAACGAAGTCGCACTGATGCTCTCCTGGTACGAAGGGTTCGGACTGGTTGGTTGGGAGGCGATCTCGGCGGGGGTTCCGCTGATCGTCTCCAAGCAGAGCGGCTTGTATCGGTTGCTGCGCGACGAATATGGGTCGCTAATTGAGGCGATCGACATTCGGGGAAGCAGTGATGGGGAACCGAATCCCACGGATCTCACCACCGTATCGGATGCGTTGTGTCGTCTCGCCTCCAACCTGCCCGTGGCGCTCGACCGAGCCGCACGGTTGCGCACTCGACTCGCGCAGGAATACACCTGGGAACGCTGTGCGCGCGAGACGCTGAAAGCGTGTGACTGGAACGACGCAGAACGTCCCGCGTCGGCACCGGCGTTTCCTGCGGTGGAAGTCCCTCCCCTCGGGATCACCGCGCCCCCGCTGGCTGACCGCGTCGATGCGGTCCTCGCGACGTACTGCGAGATTCTCGTTGACCGCTGGAACACCCAGCGGGGCGACCCCCATGACCCCAGGCAGTTGAACCATTATCTCGCCAACGGAATTTCGCGGCGAATTAAACCCTGGGAGAAATCCGCCGAAGAGGCGAAGCCCCGACACGCGATGAAACTCGAGGCGGAGTCGGCGGAGGAGAGTGCGTACCAGGCGATTTGCGACCCCCATGACGGGGACAACGCGAAGTTCACGAAGTTTTTCGCGCTCG
>JAPLOC010001025.1:2657-7911 GCA_026692825.1 Planctomycetota bacterium
CGGGCGAAGGGCAGGCGACGCTGTTTAACGGCCGGGCACCGCTGGTGGTGCGCTGGGAGGGAGGCCGGCAGCCGTGGCCGACCCGTGTTGGCGCAGAGACGGCGGCCGCCGCCTATCAACGAGCCGTCGTCGACGCCGTTCGCGAGACGATGGCCCCCCTGGCGACGCAGCACGCGCTCTCGGTGGAACAGGTGGTGGCCGAGGCGTTCGCACTGGGGCGGGTCGTGCTGCTGCTCGATGCGTTCGACCAGCTCGCGGGGGAATCGGCCCGCGCTCAGGAAGAGACGCTGCGAGGGTGGCTGGATACCCCAATGGAACCGCGCCCTAAGAGCGCTCAGATCCGCGTGCTGGTGACGAGCCGGGACTCGGCGGTTGTCCCCCACACGCACCCGGAAGGGCATTTCGCGTTCGAACGGTGGGCCCACGTGCGGCTCGACGGATTCACCGAGCGACAGCAACTGTTGTATCTGCGGGACCTGATCGAACAACACACCGGAATTCCCACGCACAACCCCGAAGTCTGGAGTGCGGCGCTGGAGGGGCGGAAACTGAAAGACGAGTGGCGCGGACCGGCGGAGCGAATTGTCCTGACCGACGCCGAGTGCTTTGGAGCGGTCTATGCGACGGTGACCGAGCTGCTCAAGGTGCCGGTGTTGTTGCGGTTTGTGCGGGACCTGGCCCGCGACTCGGCGCGGTTTCCGAAGTTCGCGAACCGGGCCGATCTGTACTTTCAGGCGACGAATCATTTGTTCGTACGGAATCTGACGCTGCCGAATGTTCCCAAGGTGGAACACGATCAGTACATCGTCTGGTTCCGCGAACTGCTGTCGGCGGTGGCGTTTCAGATGATGTGCGACGCCCCGGGGCGGTATCAGATCGAAGGGAGTGTGGCGGTCAGCGATTTGAAGCGCGCGGCGCAGCGGCGGATGGGAGATTCCGAAACTCAGGCGAAATGGGCGGAATTGTTCGGCCTGTCGGGAACGGTGGCGGGGCTGACCCGCTACCTGATTGTCGAACAAAGTTCGCACAGCGCGTTCGGCTGGAAACATCGCGGGATGATGGAGTTTTACGCAGGCCTGTTCTTGGCGCGGAACACCCAGGCGGGCTGGATTCCGGACCGTTCGGCGACCCAGTCCGGGCCGGCGGACACCGGTTTGTGTGGCGATGAGACGCTCCGCGGCTCCGTCGGCGATCCGCGGTGGGAGTGGCCGTTTCGGTTCGCGATGGAACTGTCGGCGTGCGAGGATTCCGACGCGCGGCAATGGGTTCAAGCACCGATCCTGGGCGCGTCGTTGAGTACGCTGTTCGAAGTGCCGCAAGGGAACCGCCGGCCGACCGAACTGATGTGGCGGGCGCTATCGCTGGCGTATCCGCGGCGTGGCCAGTGGAGGGCGTACGATCAGTGGCTGGCGGGGTATCAGTCGCAGTTCGAGTCGATTCTGCTTGAGGAATCGGATTTGAAACGGGCGACGATCGCGGCGCAGCTTGTGCCGATCGATATGCTGGAAGAGTACCGGCGAACCGGGCGATTGACTCCCGAGCGATTCGCGGCGATTCAGCCGGGAACCGAGCCAGCGTTCGTACCATGTCCGCCGCCGGGGTGGAAACATCCGACCGAACCGGATCGCGATCCGTGTGTGTTCTGGCAGGGATCGGCCACGAATGCCGCCGAGAGCTACGACCGTGAAAAACCCAGGCATCCGGTGCGCGTCGCTCCGTTTTGGATGCAGTCGACGACGGTCACTGTCGAACAGTATGGGTTATTCGATTTGCAGCATGCGGTTGATTTTGAGCAATCGCTGAACTCGACTGCATGCGAACCGGATTGTCCGATCATTGAGGTCGACTGGCACGACGCCGCGTTGTTCGCCTTGTGGGTGCAGGCGCGTTTGCCAACCGAGAGCGAATGGGAATTCGCGGCACGGGCGGGCCGTGATGCGGCGGATGAATACTTCGGGATTCCGTGCGACGGTCGATTTGATCGGCTGACATCGCAGCAGGCGAATTTCAACGGCAAGTATCCGTTTGGGGAGAAACAAGCGAATGACCGGCAGGCGTATTTCGAGGCGACGCTTCCGGTGCGATGGACGGCGGTACGACGCGCGGCCCTGTTACGTCAGGCCGATGGCCCGACGCGTGAGAAACTCGGCAAGTTCGACGCGTACGTCGCGAACGCGTGGGCGTTGTGGCAGATGCACGGGAACGTTTGGGAATGGTGTGCGGACGCGTTTGTCGAGCAGGCGTATGTGAATCGATCGCGGCAACTCTTGCGGGATTGCGTCGGCGATGGCGATCGGGTTGGCAAGATGACGCCAGCAGAGTTGACAGTTGAACTCGAACGTCAGTTCCGCGACCATTTGCCAGCGCTACGGACCGCTCTCCAAGCGATGATATCCAGTGAGCAAGCGATTGAGGGACGCCTGTACAGCGCCGGTCTGTCGCGCGTGTTGCGTGGCGGCTCGTGGAACGACCACGGTCGCCGCCTGCGTTGCGCGTACCGCAATCTCGATCACCCCGATGCTCGCGGTCGCGGCTGTGGGTTCCGTTTGTGTCGGGGGTCGGTGGTCCGCGTCGAGTCGTCCTCCCGTTGACCTCTGAATCTCTGTTCTCTGATCTCTGAGGGGGGTACGGGGGGTTCCCCCCCGTCGAAATTTTTTTTGGGTTTTTCGCTCTTCGCGCAATGACTGTTCCACACACTCCTCTGTTCGTCAAAACCCACGACTTCATCGTTTGGCTGATGAATCACACCCAGCGATTCGCGAAAAACCTGCGGCATTCCTACACTCGTGGAACAACAACGGTCACAACCTGCGTTGCGCGAACCGCAATCACAATCACCCCGATGAACGCAATCACAACTATGGATTCCGTTTGTGTCGGGGGTCGGTGGTCCGCGTCGAATCGTCCGCCGCCCGTTGGCGGCGAACTCAAGCCAGATGCCGGGTCTGCACCACCATTGCGTGGCGGGCACGCCCGGCCCGCGCCAAGAGGACGACAAGGTTCGCGAACGTCCCCTGCCTGCTTCCGCCGGCCGGACGCAGCGCCCGGTTGCTACGGGTCTGGTCCCCCATGTGGCCTTCGACGGAACCTGCGTACTCGACCATGGTGGGTGAAGCAGATCGGCGACCAAACGCGGCGCAGCCGCCGCCGCCCCCCTCTCCCCGCGCGCGACACCGCAAGGCAAACTGGACTCCGTTGCGGGGAGAGGGGTTGGGGGTGAGGGGTCGACTGGAGTAGAATTCGTCGTTACGAACGGTCGGTCGATTTTCGATTCCTACATTCCACCGCCACGAGCTACCTATCGCCCGAACCCATCGCGATCTCTGGCCCCAACTCATCTCGTGGAACAACCTGCTGCTGGCGCACCAACGCTGTCGCCGGCGCAAGCGATTTCGCCGGGGTGCGGTCGAATTTGAATTCCACTGGGAGTCGGAATTGCTGCGTCTTCAAGACGAATTGCGAACCGGGACTTGGCAACCCGGTGCGTACTACAACTTTCGGATCCGTGATCCGAAACCGCGGTTGATCAGCGCGGCACCGTTTCGCGACCGGGTCGTTCACCACGCTGTGGTCAACGTTCTCGAGCCTTTGTTTGAACGCCGCTTCATCCACGACAGCTATGCCTGCCGGAAGGGAAAGGGGACGCATCGGGCTTGGCGCAGGGCGCAGTACTTCCTGCGACGGTATCCGTTCTACCTGAAGACCGACATCGTCAAGTTCTTTCCCAACGTCGACCATGCGATCATTGAACAACAATTCGCCCGCACGATCGCCGACCAGCGCCTGCTCGACTTGATTCATGTGATTCTCGCAAGCGGCGACGGGATTCTGGATTCCGAATCGTCGCAGCATTGGTTTCCGGGCGATGACTTGTTCGCCGTGTTGCGCCCCAAGGGTCTGCCGATCGGCAACCTCACCAGCCAGTTTTTCGCCAACGTGCTGTTGAATCCGATTGACCATTTCATCAAGGAGCGACTGAGAGCGCCGGGTTACGTCCGTTACGCCGACGATCTCGTGCTGTTTGGCGGTGACAAGGACGGATTATGGCGGTTGCGGGATGGGTTGGCGGATGAACTGGCGAAAATGCGGCTCAAGCTTCATCCTGACAAGACAATTGTCGCGCCGGCATGCCGTCGATTGAACTTCCTCGGCCTCCGGCTGTTTCCGGACAGTCGGCGTATGCAACAAAGAACCATTCAAAGGCTGGTTCGGCGACGTCGCCGCCTGCAGCGTGAATTCGGAGATCGAGAGATTGATTCGCTGGATATCAACCGCTCTCTGGCCGCCTGGCAGGCGTTCGCGAACGACGCGAATTCTGCAGGTTTGATCCGAGATCTTTGGAAGCAGATGCGGTTTCGACGGAATCGGAAGAAATAGCTCCCGTTGACCAATCAACCGAGGGCGATTGAGTGAGACGCAGTTTTTCCCGAAGGGGGCATCCATCGAGTGAGGAGCCTCGGAGCCGTTTTGCGGAGCCCGGCGGAGAGAGCCCGTAAACTTGGAGTGCGGGATCTCGATCCAGCACTTCGTTCTACCACACAATACCTCGCAGCAGGCAGAGTACACTACCTGCCGAAGCGGTCGTTCCAACGCGAATCAACGCCACATCGAGCGTCGATCGAACGCTTCGGCCGAATGTCGCTTCTGCCTGCCGGTTGTCGATGGCGGATGAAGGAAAGGCGGGGACAAGGCCCCGCAGTCCATGGAGTGCGGGATCTCGATCCCGCCTTTCGTTCTTCCTCACAATACCTCGCAGCAGGCAGTGCGGACTCCCTGCCGAAGCGATCGTTTCAATGCGGCTCAACGCCACCTTCGACTTCGCCCGTCCGACACGTCGATGTTGGCAAGGAGCCGCGCACGGAGTAAGCGGTGATCGACGACCGCTTACTCCGTGCGCGGCTCTGAAGCGACGGCGTGATGATAACCTTGGTGGGTCGACGTGGAGATCGAACGCTTCGGCCGAACGTCGGCACGGCGAATGCCGAGATGCGAAGTGGAGGCCAAAGGCAGGTGGAGTGAGGTTTTCAAGGGATGGCCAATGCGTTCCATGAATTCAGAGCCGTCCTCCGCACGAAATCGGTGTACGGCCGCAGCGAGTTCGCGCGGCACCGCGTCAGACACTTTCCGACTGCCCCCCCCTGCCCCTTTGCGGAGCAAGTGAATCCGTGTCATCGCACGTATGGAAATGTCGACGTCGTCGCGACCTGTGGCGGACGGCGTTCCAACGACGCCGCGGTCTCGACGTCTTCGGCAA
>JAPLOC010001026.1:0-5146 GCA_026692825.1 Planctomycetota bacterium
CGAGGCGGAACACGTGGTACAGAGTGAGGACATTTCTATCGGGCACAACCCGGGGACATTTCTATCGGGCAGCGACAAACCCACACTGCCCCTTGACATTCGGCCCTATTCGGCTAATCTCCTTCCTCCCCGTCGCGGCTGTACGTCTCACGCGACTTACCGACACACATTCACTCAGAAACGACACAGGTTCAGACATGGGCGCGAATCACGCTGGCGAAAAGATGCGTAAGAAGGCCAAGATCACCGCGAAGATCGCGAAGAAGCTCGACAAGAAGGCCGAAGAACGCGCCGCTGCCGAAGCTGCCAAGAAGTAGCGGACGTCGCACAGCGGTGGCCACGAGGACTTCCGAAGAACTGGCCCGCTCGAAACACTTGCGGTGACTCGCGTGGATTAAAACCTGCGCTACGGGGCCTCGCTGCCGATTCCTCCAGTACGGTCAATCGTTCGTTCTGCTCTGATCCGACAATGGATCACGTTTCGGCCTGCATCACGGTATATTCATCCGCGACAATGTGAACCCCGCATCGCGACTCCAGTCGTGATGCGGGGGGATACCAATGCTCGCTGAGAGAATGCCTCCGATGGTTCCACACCGCGACACCGGGATTTGTTCCGCATTGAGCCGATGGGTCGGAAATTCGCGACCGATCGGATCGGGCCTGCTGTTCGGGGCGCTATGGGTTTGTCTCGTCGTCTATTCCGCAGTGGCTCGCGCAGACGTCGGTGCTTTGCCCTGGCAGGTCGGCGTCAGCCGCGTGGACATCACTCCCGAATTTCCGATTCGACTCGCCGGCTTCGCGTTTCGGCGGGCGGAATCGGAGGGGGTTCGCCAGCATCTGTTCGCGAAAGCGCTCGCGATGAGTCACGGAGACGATCCACCAGTCGTCATTGTGACGGTCGACTGTATGGCGATTTCCGACGACCTTGTTCTGCGTGTCGCCAAAAAGGTCGAGTCGGCGTGTGGCGTCCCGGTCGAACGATTCGCACTCACCGCGACGCATTCTCACACCGCGCCGGCACTCACCGGCGTCTGTCCCACATTATTCACGGTCCCGATTCCGCCGGAACACCAGACGCATATCGACCAGTACACCGATCAGCTCGTCGATCGGGCCGCCCAGGCGGCGATCGACGCGATCAAAGATCGGCAGCCCGCTCGAATGGACTGGGGGATCGGCCGGGTCGGCTTTGCGAAGAACCGTCGGACTGCGGGCGGTCCGGTCGATCACGATTTGCCGTTTCTGCTGGTTCGCGGCGAAAATGATGCGGTCCGGGCCGTCTATGTGAGCTACGCCTGCCACTGCGTGACTCTTTCGGACAACCGCGTTTCGGGCGACTGGGCGGGCTTCGCCCAGGAGCATCTGGAGCGGCTCTTTCCCGGGGCGGTCGGCCTTGTCTCCGTGGGTTGTGGAGCCGACTCCAACCCCAGTTCCGGCGTCACGGGGGACAAGGCGGACGTGGCCAGCACGCAAGGGTTGGAAGTCGCCCAGGAATCGCTACGGCTTTCGAAAGCGGATTTGAGGCCAGTCAACGGACCGCTGTCGGTGATGTACCAGCGGATCGAACTCCCCTTTGACACGCTCCCCACGCGCGCTCAATGGGAAGAACGGGCAAAGCGGACCGATGCGATTGGCTACCACGCGAAAGTTCAAATTGCCAAATTGGATCGGGGTGAGAAACTCCCCACCCAATTGAGTTACCCGATTCAGACATTCGCCTTCGCCGATTCACTGGCGATGGTCTTTCTGCCGGGCGAGGTCGTGGTCGATTACTCGCTGCGTCTGAAGCGCGAGCTGGACGGCGCTCGCCTGTGGACCAATGGGTATTCCAACAGTGTTCCGTGTTACATTCCCAGCGAACGTGTATGGAAAGAGGGCGGGTACGAGGGGGGCGATGCGATGGTCTACTTCGATCGCCCCGCGCGCTTCGCCTCGGGTTTGGAACAGCCCATTGTCGAAGTCGTTCTGTCGCAACTGACGGGACGATTCTCGCCTCAGGTGGACGCGAGTCGCACGCGCGGCAGTCGGCCGCTTTCTCCCGAACGCTCGCTCGCCGCCCTGCGCCCTCGCGCAGGAACTGCGGTCGATCTCGTGGTCGCTGAGCCGCTGGTGACCTCTCCTGTCGCGATCGACTTCGGCCCGGATGGAAAACTCTGGGTGGCTGAAATGTACGATTACCCGCAGGGGATCGACGGCAATTACCAGCCCGGCGGCCGCGTGCGATTGGTCGAATCCAGTCATGCGGACGGAAAATTCGACAAGTCAACGGTGTTTCTCGATGGGATCCCATTCCCCACCGGGTTGACCGTCTGGCGAAACGGTGTCCTGGTCTGTGCGGCCCCCGACATTCTCTATGCCGAAGATACGGACGGAGACGGCCGGGCCGACGTCGTCAAGAAACTCTTCTCGGGTTACGGAACACACAATTACCAGGCACGCGTCAACAGTCTGGAATATGGGCTGGACGGCTGGGTCTACGGATCGTGTGGCTTGTTTGGCGGCCGAATCACCAATTTTCGGGGAGAGTCCTTCGATCTTGGCGACCAGGATTTTCGCATCCAGCCCGACACCGGAGCGATTGAAGCCGCGGTCGGGCGGACACAGCAGGGACGTCCGCGGGATGATGCCGGGAACTGGTTTGGGTGTGACAACAGCAATCTCTGTCGGCACTATCCCCTTGCCGCTCAGTACGTCCGCCGGAACCCGCATGTCGCTCCGCCACCCGCTGCGTCGTTCGCGGGAGAAGGAGCCGACCCATTTCGATTGTACCCGGCCCGCGAGGTGCAGTTGTTCAAGCTTTCGGGGCCTTCAGGCCGGGCGACCGCGGCGTGCGGCCTGGGAATTTACCGCGACGATTTGCTCGGTTCCGACTATCGCGGGAACGCGTTCATTTGCGAGCCGGTGAATCTGGTGGTTCATCGCATGCCCCTGGTCGCGCGCGGGTCGAGTTTCGCGGGGACGCGGGCGACGGGTGAGGAACAGTCGGAATTCCTCTCGTCCGACGACAACTGGTTTCGACCAGTACAAGCCCGCACCGGGCCGGATGGCGCGTTGTGGATTGTCGACATGTACCGCTACATCATCGAGCATCCCCGCTGGATCCCCCCCGAAGAAGTCTCGAAGCTCGACGTGCGGGCCGGACATGATCGCGGACGGATTTACCGCGTTCGCCCGGCGGACCAGTCGCCGCGCCCTTGGACCCGACTCGATCGACTCGACGGTGCCGGTTTGGTCGCGGCGCTCGACACCCCCAACGGCTGGCAACGCGACATGGCTTCGCAGTTACTGGTCTGGCGGAAGGCGACCGGGGCTCGCGACTCGTCCTGAAGGGATTGGCCGACGAAGCTCCCGAGGTGCGACGGCAGGCGCTTCGCATCGCCGAGAAGTTCTCGGAGAACGAATCGATCCGTCGTCGACTGTATGCTTTGGTGAACGATGGAGATCCGCAGGTCCGCTTACAACTCGCTTGCACGCTGGGAGCGATCCCGTCAGCGGGGGCCGGCAACGCATTGTTTGAACTGGTGGCACCCAATGCGAGTGACCCGTATCTGGTCGGTGCCGTTTTGAGCAGTCTCAATCCGTCAAACGCGACCGAGGTTCTGGAGCGGGTTTCCAATGCCGCTCCGGGAAAGACGCCTCCCCTGGCCCTTGTTCAGCCACTGCTGGCAACCGTGATTGGTTTCGCCGAGCCGAAGGCACTGTCGCAACTGCTGGACCTCCTGGTGAAACCGGGAGTGGAACGGCAATCGACATGGAAGGCCGCGGCGCTCGTGGGAGCGCTCGACGCGCTGGCGCGGCGTGGAATCTCGGTCGCGGATGCGGCGACTCCGGAAGTTAGCGACCGTGTCAAGAAACGCCTGGAGCGTGCCCGAGTCAACGCGGTCGATTCGGACCGTGGACTCGAGTTCCGTTTGTCCGATGTCGCCCTGCTGGGTAGGGATCCGGCGTCGCGCGCGGAGGAGATTCCGGTTCTTGGTTCGATGCTGACTCCGCAAACGCCAAAGGAATTGCAAGCCCAGGTGTTGCAGGCGCTGCTGCGAATTGACCTCCCCGAGTCGGCAGCCACGCTTGTCGAGGGCTGGCGCGGCTACAGTCCCGCATTGCGATCTCAGGTTCTCGATACACTGTTGTCGCGTCCCGCGTGGCAGACGGTCCTGCTCGATCGGATAGAACGGAATGAACTTCCAACGGCGGAAATCGACGTCGCGCGCCGCCAGCGGCTGCTGCAAAATCCCGACAAGAGTGTTCGCGCGCGGGCGGAGAAACTCCTGCAAGGACAGGTGAACAATGACCGTGTCGCCGTCGTGACCCAATTTCAAAACGCGACGGACCTGAAGGCGGATCGGAATCGCGGCAAGCAATTGTTTGGAAAGACCTGTTCCAATTGCCATGCGCTGGGTGGCGAAGGGCATGCCGTCGGTCCGGATCTGGCGGCCCTCGCGAACAAGTCGCCGCAATTCCTGATCCAGGAGATTTTCGACCCGAACCGCAATACCGACTCTCGTTACATCGGCTACACCGCTTCAACCAAGGGAGGCCTATCGGTGAGTGGGTTGATCGCTGAGGAGTCGGGGACCAGTATCACGTTGCGTGGACCCGAAGGGCGCGAGCAGGTCTTGCTGCGCACTGCGATCGACGACTTTTCCAGCACGGGCAAGTCCCTGATGCCCGAGGGACTCGAAAAGGATTTGAAGCCACAGGACGTCGCCGACCTCTTGGCGTATTTGACATCGGTTGCTCCGCCCGCGAAACAGGTGGCGGGGAATAAGCCGGAAGAGGTCCGCATGGTCGAAGGACAAATCGCGTTAACCGCCGACCGCGCTTCGATCTTTGGTGGCGAGATCACGTTCGAGGGGCCGCCGTTTCACAACATTGGCCTCTGGCATGCGCTTACCGATCACCTGGTGTGGAAATTCGAGCTTCCAGCCGCCGGGAAGGTCGACGTTTGGCTGCACTATTCGTGTCACCCCGATTCCAAGGGGAACACGTTCGCGGTCGAAGCGGGAACCGACTCACTGCATGGGACCACGGAGTCGACTGGCGGATGGGATCGTTACGAAAGCCGCAAGGTCGGGCAGTTGTCGCTCCCCGCCGGAGCACAACGCCTGGTCCTGCGGCCAGATGGTGCCGGTCTGCGCGGGGC
>JAPLOC010001026.1:5179-6179 GCA_026692825.1 Planctomycetota bacterium
CGCCCCCGAGGGGGACGATCCGGTGTTGATCGTCAAAACGGCACCGACAACCGCAGTGGAACCGGAAGACCCGCAATCGGCCGCAGCGCGCATCCTCGACGACGCGGTCCCGGCGGCGGAACGGGAGGCGTTGATTGTCAAATTTCTGCATGAAGCACCGGCGTTGATTCGGGCGATGGTGGTCGATTTGAAGCCGGGGACGCCGGAAGAGTATCGGCGCATCCCCTGGATCTGGCGAGTGGCGATCGCGGCGGGAAAGCAGAACGAAGCGAAGATTCTGAAACAGATACTCGACGTGTCCTTGCCGCTCGAAAAGGCTCCGCTACGTGACTGGGAAGCGGTGGTGATCGGCGGGGGGTTGATCAACGGCGTGAGCCAGCTCGACAAATGGCCGGCTGAGCGATTCGACGAGGTTTTGAAAGAGTCTCCCGAATTGCAAGCCCGCTGGAAGCGAACGTTGGAATTGTCGGCAGAGATGGCCGACTCGTCGGCAGTTCCCAGCGGAACCCGCTACGACGCGTTGCGCATGGTCGCGCTGCGTGGCTGGAAACAGTCGGGTGAGCAACTGACCCGCTACCTGCGGACAGGAACGAACGACGAACTGCAAATGGGGGCGGTGAGCGGTTCGGTCGATGTCGATTCGCTAGACGCTGTCGAGCAGTTGCTCGCGGCGATGCCGATTTTCTCAAAGCACAACCGGTCCCTGGCGATCGATGGCCTGCTGCGTGGTCCGGTGCGGACCGCGGCGCTCGTTTCGGCCCTGGAAGAAGGAACGGCCAAAGTCGAATGGCTCAATGAGAGTCAACGAAACCGACTGTTGTCGCTGCGTGACGCGAATTTGAAGAAGCGGGCGGAAACGCTGTTGAAACAGAAGTAGACAGGATCCAGTTTATTCTCTTCATCCCTTTAATCCTTTCTCCTTTTTTCTCCAAACCGGAATTCGGAATCATGGGTCCTGTTTGTGGTCGGCGGCGTCGCGTATAATTTTCTGCCCGTCGCC
>JAPLOC010001027.1 GCA_026692825.1 Planctomycetota bacterium
TCGCCCCCGGAGAAACCGAGAAGTTCGTTCCTGTGTCGCTTCTGACCGATTCGGGAGCCGAAGGAGACGAACACTTCCTGTTCACACTCAGTAATCCGACCACCAACGGCACATTCCCCGTGCGGCTGGGCCACCAAAGCGCGGCGTCGATGACGATCGACGATCTCAACACGCCAATCACCCTGCACTACGGCACGAAATGGGTCAGCAACGCGGGAAGCGACGTGACCGGCGACGGCAGTGAGGCGCATCCCTGGCACTCGTTGCAATTCGCCGCCGACAATGTTCACGCGGGGGATTACGTGATTGTGCAGCCGGGCAACTACTGGGGTTTCCAAATCACCACCAGTGGCAAACCCGACGCGCGGATCACCTTCCACGCCGAGCCGGGGGTCAACATTGACGCCCCGAATTCCGCAAACAACCTCGATGGCATCAACGTCGAGGGAGCGTCCTTCGTGACGATCGAAGGGTTTCATGTCGCGAATATGCCGCGAACGGGAATCCGATCGGTTCTCAACGATGGCGTGGTGTTGAGGGAAAACGTCTCGGAAAACAACGGCTACTGGGGGTTCCTCACCGGCTGGTCCGAGAACATCATCATCGAGAACAACATCGCTTCCGGCTCGGTGCATGAACACGGCATCTACGTCAGCAATTCGGCCGATGGCGCGATCGTTCGCAATAACATCGTCTTCGGCAATCGCTGCGGTGGAATCCAGTTCAATGCCGACGGATACTTGCCGGGCGACGGCGTTCACTCACACAACCTGGTCGAAGGGAACGTCATCTACGAAAACGGCGTCGGCGGGGGTGGGGCGTTGAATCTGGACGGCTTCCAGGACAGCATCATTCGCAACAATCTGCTGTACAACAACCACGCCACGGGCATTGTGTTGTACGTCGGGTACGCCGCCGATTCGTCGACGAATAACCTCGTCCAGAACAACACGGTCATCATGGCGGCCGACTCGCGGTGGGCACTGCTGATGATCAACGGGAGCAGTGGTAACACGGTCGTCAACAACATTCTGCTGACGAAGAACCCGACGCGGGGGAGCGTGAATATCGAAGCCGACAGTCTGCCGGCCTATTCGGACTACAACATCGTCCAGGATCTGTTCCAGCTCGACGGCTACAACCATTCCTTCGCCGACTACCAGATGTTCACGGGGGGAACCGACGCACATTCGATCGTGCTGCCTCAAGGAAGCGTGATGGCCGCCCTGGACGCGATGTTCGTCAATCCGTCGGCGAACGATTATCACCTCAAGCCGGGGAGCATCGCGATCGACGCCGGTGACGCCAGCCACGCCCCGGGAGTCGACATCTTCCACCACCCGCGACCGAGCGGTGCGGGGGTCGATATCGGCGCGTACGAAGCCGGTGTTTCGCTGCCCTCCGTGCAGTTCGAGTGGGACAACACAGTGGCCTACGAAGAGATCGGAATGGGGGAGATCGCGATCATCCGGACGGGGGACACCGAAGGAACCCTGTCGGTCAATGTGACTTCGGCGAACGGGACGGCGGGGAACGGCGACTACACGCCAATCAACGAGTTCGTCACGTTCAAGCCGGGAGAGTACCGCAAGACGATTCGGGCGTTCGTGAACAACGACCCGACAATCGAACAGACGGAAACCGTGTTCTTGACGCTGAACACGCTGGCCGATCCCGCCGACCTGGGCGGACCGGCCAGCGACCAGGCGACGTTGAACATTCTCAGCGACGACGCCTGGATTCCCGGAACGTTCGAGTTCCAGGACAAGAGGGTGACAATCAACGAAGCCGCCGGAACCGCGACGGTGACTGTGGTCCGCAAGGGAGGTTCGAATGGCGAGGTGAGCGTCAACTACACCACCGCCCAGTTCACGCCACCGCAGAAGCCGACGTGGGAAAAACGGCACACCGACCTGTTGTATCCGACCGACAACGACACTTCCGCGACCACGGGCAGCGACTATACCAGTGTGATGGGGACGCTGACGTTCGCCGACGGTGAAACGTCGAAGACGATCACCATTCCGATCACGAACGACGCCTGGTACGAAGGGGATGAGGCATTTGTGTTGAAACTGAGCGACCCGACGAATGGCGGGAATGTCGGCCAGCAGTCGGAAGTTCGTGTCCGGATTGAAAGCGATGACGTCAAACAGGCCGGGACGTTTGTGTTCGGTTCCACGACGTACAACGTGATCGAGGGGACGCCGTACCTGGATGTCGTCATCAACCGCGTGAACGGCGGCAATGTCGAGGCGAGCGTCCGGCTTTACGACACGGGGGCGGGTGACGGAGTGACCACCGCGTCGGCTTGGGCCGGTTCGGAATATGACTTCCTCCCCGGGCAACTGACGTTCGCCGCTGGCGAAATGTCGAAGACCGTGCGGATCACGCTGACCGACGACAACGTCACCGAAATGAACAAGGTCTTCTCGATTCAGCTCTACAGCCCGACGAATGACGCGACTGTGGGGAATCCCGGGACGACAAACGTCACGATCATCGACAACGAGTCGACGTTCTACTTCAAGGCACCGAACGGCGGATGGTCGTACAGCGTGAACGAATCGGCGGGCTTCCTGCCGGTTGAGGTGGTGCGTCAAGGGTCTCTCGCCACACCGGCGTCAGTGAAGATCAGCACTCAGGATTGGGGGTCGGCGGTCGCGGGTGTCGACTACACCGCCGTCAATGTGACACTCAACTTCGCCCCCGGTGAGTACAGCAAGACGGTGATGATTCCGATCATCAACGACACCATGATGGAACCGAATGAATCGTTCGGCGTCACGATGTCGAACGCGGTGGGAGCCGAGCAGGGGAACTGGACGTGGAACGCGGCCATTGTCGACAACGATGTCTGGGCGACACCCGGAACGCTGCAACTGAGCGCTTCGTCGTACTCGGTAAACGAGAATGGTGGAAACCTCACGGTCACCGTCAAGCGGACCGGCGGTTCACAGGGGACTGTCGCGGTGCGGTACGAGACCAGCGATGGTTACACCGGAGTCGCTTCGAGCGCAACCGCCTGGGCCGGTTCGAATTACACCTCGACCAAGGGAACCCTCACCTTCCTCCCGGGTGAAACGGTGAAGACGTTCACGATTCCGATTCTCGACAACACCTCCGTCAGCGTGAACAAAGTCTTCACAATCGCGTTGAAGTCGGTGGAAGGGGGGGCGACGCTGGGTGCCGCCAAGTCGGCGAAAGCGACTATCGTGGAGAATGACAGCGCGATCGAACTGGCGGCGACAAGCTACACCGTCAGCGAGGGGGCCGGGTTTGTCAATGTGACGCTGGCTCGCAAGGGAAG
Organism: Planctomycetota bacterium; assembly: GCA_026692825.1. Classification (GTDB taxonomy): domain Bacteria; phylum Planctomycetota; class Planctomycetia; order Planctomycetales; family Planctomycetaceae; genus UBA10511. The sequence continues at coordinate 3,311 of JAPLOC010001027.1, forward strand.
TACGGTGGGTGAGGTGTCGGCCGACCTGGCGGTGTATGGATCGTCCGCGTCCAATGGTGTGGACTTCAACAGCCCCTCGATTCAGAAGGTGACGTTCGCCAACGGGGTGTCCTCGGTGACGATCCAGATCGCGATTCTGGACGA
>JAPLOC010001028.1 GCA_026692825.1 Planctomycetota bacterium
CCGATTCTTTCATCGAACGAACTCGCTGCAAAAGTTGGCTGACAATTCCCTTTTCATTTTCCAACCCCATCAGAACGTACGTGGCAGTCCATAATGACGCGACGTCGACGTGTTTTGCCTCGCGCTGAAACCGGGACTTCATTTCGTCAATCAGTCGCGGCAAATCGGGACGCGTGACCTTCGTCAACGGAAACAGCGGAAGTCTTTGCTGCCTGTCGGTTGTCGATGTCGGACGAACGAAAAGCTCCGATTCATCGGAGGCACTCCAAATTTGGAGTGCCGGGGATGAATCCCCGCTTTTCGTTCTCCCTCACAAGACCTCGCGGCAGGCAGAGTCGACTTCCTGCCTGGGCGGTCGGACCGACACCTACGCGACGCAACGGGAATTCGACGTGAAAACGCCGACAGGACGACGCTGGCAAAGAGCCGCGCACGCAGTAAGCGGGCGTCGATCACCGCTTACTGCGTGCGCGGCTCTTAAAGAAACCCTCCAGGGGCTGCTCCGCACGCCCCTTCAACCCCAGTGACACCCACAAGTCAGTCAAACGCTGGGGATCTCAATCCAAGCCTTGAAACCCCTACGGGTGTCACCGGTTACAACACATTCCGTGGACCCAGAACGCAGTTTCACGTTTGGGCCGATGGGTGTCCCTGGCGTTCGGCCCTGGCGTTCATGGGGATGCAACGACGGCTACGCCGCGATGGACCCTACAAAACCACGGACTTGATCTTTGGCCGGTGTTAAGGCGTGACGTGGACGGGCGACGATTTTTCAGGCGGCCCAAGCAACGGGATTTCGTGGCAGTAAGTCACGTCGCATCTGCTTTCGGGGTGGCGCTCGTTGGCGCGAAGATACCGTGGGGACTGCATCGCCCCAAACTCCCACGGATTGGGAATTTGCACGCCGACGTCACAGAATTCCCAACGCGGCACTCCTGTCGCAGCGTCCAGTGTGAAATACGTGAGCGACGAGTCGCGGTGACGGGCCATGACCAGGATAGCGGAAGTGGAGGCCTCGCTCGGGCAGGCAATGAGACTGTCAAACGGGATGTTGGACGGAATCACGCGTCGCCAGAGGACGGTATTCCGTTCCCAATCGTGGCAGACGATTTCGCGCCCGTGAATCGCAAAGACCACGAATCCCTCGCGCCCCGGGAGGCGTCCCGGGATCGGCGCAGTTGAATTGGGAGTTGAAAACACCGGGCGTCCCTCAAATCCCCAGACGACCGATTCCCAGCGATCGTTGCCCCCAATGACGAGCGGTCGTCGAGCGCCGTCGAATTCAAGGCTCATGCGACTTTGGTAGGGAAATCCGTGGGGAACGGAAACCCGTTGTTCGATGGCTCCAGTCGCGAAATCCCTCAATTGGATTTCGGTCCGCTCGCCGTTGCCGACAGGAACCAGGACTATAGGCCCCCCCGTAGAACCGAGATTCGCGATTTGAATAGCGCGTTCGCGAAAATCGACGGCTGGTTCAGTAGACTCGCAAGCGGCCTCCACTACAAGCGGTGTTGACCAAATCTCGCGATCCTTCTTCCAGTCAAGGTACAACAACTGCCCTCTTGTATCGCCGAAACTGGCGTAATCGATTTCGGCAATTAGAACGCCGTTCGTCGAGCCACTGGAAGCACCTTCAGGGAATCGAATAAAGCCGGGGCGTTTGAATGACTGACGCCGTTCCTTCGCGGTATAAAGTCGACTCCACAACACGGCTCCGGTCCTTCCCGAAATCAGGCAGATCCAATCGGTTCTGTCGTCTGAATCTCCATTTTCACTCAATCGGCAGCTTGCCCCCAGCTCGGCAACTCCGTCTCCGTCGAGATCGCCCAACTGCCAGACCGGCAGGGTCCGCTCTGGCCCCGAGGCTCCGGAAGCATTATAGAGATTTGGGATTTCGACCTTTGTTGGATCCTTCGCCCAAAGGAGATCCAAGGATCGAAATGGCAGGCAGCTCCAGCGAAGTTTACCAGTCGCCCCGGAATAGGCCCGCAACTCGGTTTTTTGAACCGATTGCCTGGCTTCCGATGAGCCGTCCACCCCCAATTCCCGGACAACACCAAACAATTCCGGTGCGCCGTCGGAATCGACATCCACACGAAGCTTGGAATAGCTGTACAGCATCGGTTGGTTCGCCATCCAGATGCAACTTCCGTCGACACCCGAGAAAACGCCAAAGCAGCCCGAGACCGCGTTTCCCGAATGATATCCGCCGGCCCCGACAACACCGAAAACACCGTCGCGATTGACGTCGCCGAAGGGTAGCCACTTACCCTGCCGCTTCCAGAGAGTGCGCCCCCGGAGCGGAATGGGATCGGAAACCGAGCCAAAAATCTGCGGTCGACCGACATCTTCAACGTCCAGGTGAACAATCGGGCCGACGAGAAGCGATTGAACCGGACGTTTGGAACCGAACGAGAGCCGATACACGGGAGCATTGTGATTGTGGCGAAACAGGATCTCTCGTGGCCATCCGTCGGGTTC
>JAPLOC010001029.1 GCA_026692825.1 Planctomycetota bacterium
GGTGATCCCTATCCGCACCTGCAACGGGCTCTCACCGAGCGGAATGACCGTCGGATTATCCTCGAACGTTTGGGCGGATCGATCGACTTCCGCACATGGGATTAGGTGCGTGAGAAAGAAGAAGAGCAGCTTCGAAAACCGGATCTCGAATTTGATGATGAATTGTGAACCATGCAATCAGGACGACGAATGAATGGGCAACTTGAACTTTCAACCTGTGATGGCAGTGACGAACGGTCGGCATTAGTTTGGGATGCCGATGTTGAGATGTCTGTCGACTTCCGCACGATGTTGCATCCCCTCTTCTGAATCTCCCGTGGCGACCGCCGAACAAGTCAAGGCTCTGATCCGCAGCCACTCGTCGCACGACGACGAGCAGTTTCGGTCCGTCGCCCTGCAGATCGCCGCCCACAGCGCCCGCCTGGGCAACACCCGGCTCGCCGAAGAATTGCGGGCGCTTGTCGAACAGAGCCGGCGGCCGCAGGCCCCGGCAGGCAGCCCGCGCGCGGTTCCGATCGCCCGTCCCACGGGCGAACTCGCCGACCTGGTTTCGGCTTCGTATCCGCAAACCCGGCTGGTCGACATGGTGCCTCCCGAGTCGGCTCGCGCGCAATTTCAGTTGGTCGTCCATCAACAGCACCAGAGCGACCGACTCCGCTCCCACGGCCTCGCGCCCAAGCGCCGGCTGCGGTTGGTTGCTCCCCCGGGCTGCGGCAAAACAATGACCGCCGCGGCTCTGGCCGGCGAATGCCAGTTGCCGCTGATCGAATGACGTGGGAGAGATCCGCCGGGTGGTCAATTCGTTCCTGCAGTTCCTGGAGCGAGACGACAGCGACAGCCTGATCATCGCGGCCACGAACTTCGTCGGTATGCTCGACGAGGCGTTGATCCGCCGATTCGACGAAGTGACTCGCTGCGAAATCCCGGACGGAGCGGCGGTGCGGGCAGTGATTGAAAACCGCTTGGTACCATTCCAATTGGTCGGCGTTCGCCGGAAGTCGGTCACATCGGCGGCCGAAGGCTTGAGCCATGCCGAAGTCATCCGCGCGTGCGAGGAAAGCGCTCGCCCGGCTGCCTTGAGCGCAACGTCAGAAATCACAGGAGTCGTGTTGGCCGACATGCTGCGGTTGTCTCTCGACCACTGCCCGGGTTCAGGGCAAAACGACAGCAACTGCAATTCGCAGGACTTCAAATCCGCCGAACGCAAGATCGATCATGGACAACCGCACCACCGAGGTCCATACCGCAGACGGAGGTCGCGCCGCCTGGATTCGTCACTGGGCGGCACTTGGGCCGAAACTTGAGCGGATTCGGGCGGTGGAGCTTCGGTCGATGGGGCCAGAGGCGTCCGGGGTGGCGATCGAGGCCTAACACGATTTGGCCAGCACGTTCCCACCGCGCCCTGTTACCAGCGGGCTGATTGACTACCAGCGACGAATTCGAGGCGAAACACAGTGAACTGGGACCGATCGGCAGAACAGAGCCAGATTCGATCGTTTCGACAGAGCCAATTCGGGGTTTGGCGCGTCGAGGTCCTGCAGGGGCGTTCGGGGGCGTTTTCGTCACGCGGCAAAAATGCGCGGAGTGACAGGTCGGATTGGAAATGTGGCCCGCATATTCGCCCGCCCGGATCTTCCGGGGAGACCGGGCGTTTATCGACTCATTCAGGTCAAACGTACGGATTGGAACAGAAGGGAACGAAGGTAACGAAGAAATCCGCCGGGGGTCGGGGCAATTCTATGCCGGTACGCTGAACATCGGTCGTTGTCTTCTGTTCATAAAATGTTTGCTCCCGGCATAATAAGCCGGGAAATCCCGTCAACCATCTTGACCTCGTGAAAGTTGAGCACGAGCCCAAGCGGCACGTTCAGAAGTTTCATGTAACTGAGCAATTGGGCCTTGTGAATCGGCAGGACGCCTTGAATTGCCTTCACCTCAATCAGCAGACAACCATCGGCAAGCAAATCGAATTTCAGTTTCTCCGTGAAGACCGCCCCCTTGTATTCAATGACAACCTGCTGCTGGCTGACAACCGGAATGCCCCGCAGCTCAAGTTCGCGCTGTAGGCACCGCTCGTAGATGCTCTCAAGCAATCCCGGCCCCATGACCCGGTGGACTTCAATGGCGGCACCAATGACCTCACCGGAGATTCTGTCAGCATCGGCAAATCGTGCGTGCATGGGGTTGGGTTGTTTTGGAACAGAAGAGAACGAAGACAACGAAACCAAGAAGCGGGCCACCCAAAGAACATTGAGAACTGGCGGATTGTATTCCTGGAGACCGCCTTCGCCAATGATCCGCCACTGTTCACCGGGGGCGAGATTGCCCCAGGACGTTTATTGCCCGCTACGGAATTGACTTGACTCATCGATTCGCGAAGAGTTCCTGCCCGCGCTCAGCCGATTGCCTGTCCTGTTGCCCCAGCTCGTTCCTTCGGCCCAAATCACAAGCGTCCGGCCAAGTCGCGCCTGGCCGGCTGTGTCAGTCGGCACCAATTGGCGACGCTGCCCCTCTCGCGCCGCGGCATTGAGGTGTTCGATGCGGTCGACGGCGGACCACAGGTGGCCTCGAGCGCGGCCACTTGGCGTCGGCAGACGCTTGCAGAAACAGGATCTGAAAGTCACAGGCAGTCAGGCGGGGAAGCACTTGCCGAACGCGGTCAGTAGTGAGAGCCGGCCCTTGACTCGCACCTTCCGGCGGAGAATGGCCCAAACGATGTTTCGTTCCTTACGA
>JAPLOC010001030.1 GCA_026692825.1 Planctomycetota bacterium
TACTCTGGGTCGTGCCCGCGGGAATCCGCTCCAACTTCCAGATCGAGAATTGTTTGAGACGTTCCCGTTCGGGAATTGAGCGAACGACCTCCAGCGCGTCGGAGAAGACGGCGCGCGCGACGACGTCCGTCACGTCGTGGCCACCAGAATTCTGGATGACGAGCAGCGCTCTGCGGGATTCACCGAGCGTCAGGTCACCGTCGATTTTCCAGGAGATGGAGAGTCCCGCCGAGACATCGGTATGTGACTTTACGGTTGGCGTGGAGATCGATTCTTCGGGATCCGTCGCGATCGGCTTTCGCTGGACTTGAGCAGACCCCTGTTCTCGTTGGACAATTTCTGTGGTGACTTTAGGCCGGGGTCGAACACGAGACGGATTGGATGTGGCGGGCCGTTCCGTTGGTTTTAGCGGTTCCGGGGCCATATCGTCATCATCGGGAATCGGTCGGACAACCTCGTCTTCTTCATCCGACGTATCGGCGTTGGCATTCACCCGCACCGTGGCCGATGACGGTGCGTCGGGGGATTCGGGAAGTTCAACGACTTCGTCGGCGGGAACGGAATTTCGGCTGGTGGACGACTTATCGAGCGACGGCACCCGCGCGTTGGTTCCTGAATTGTCCGCCTCTTTTGAATTGGAAGAAACGTCCCCGTCGTCAGTCGCGGGTGAACGTTTGGCGACATCGGTTTTTGCTGTTTTTCTTACGTCGGTTCGGATCGGAACTCGCCCGGATTCGGTCGGCGGCTTATTCGACGCTTCGCTCGACGGTTTTCGGGTAAAAAAATGCAGCCCCAAGCCAGAACCCACACCCGACTTTGCAGGCGGGGCGGCGGCGACCCACGCCACACAGCAGGCCATCCCCACCCCGAGCGCAATGGCGACCATGGCGCGGCGACGGTTTCGTGGGTGCATCGGAGCCTCGCGGAACAGAGAATCGGTTTTCTTTCGATTTATCGGAAATTCCGGTGGCGCAACTTGAAGCAGCTCAAGTGATTTCGCGGGTTGTGACGATTAGGGGAAAACCGGTGTTGAATTCATTGCCCTCTTTAGAGAAACTGCCCCCCCACGGGGTCGGCCCGGGGGGATTTGTCGTTTGTGGCGCGCCCGCCGCGCGCTCTGTTTTTCCCCGGAGGTCGAGCATGCGATCACTGACACAGTCTGTGTCACAGGCGATCCTGATTATCATTCTCGCGGGAGTCGCGCTGATGGCCGCCAATTCGACGACTTCAACCACCGTGGACAAGCCAGCCCATCCGATTCCCGGATACGAACGTCCGTCGGAGAACCCCCGGCAAAGCCGTAGCGTCGTCATCTCGAAGAATGGCATGGCGGCGACCAGCCATCCGTTGGCGGTTCAGGCCGCCCTCAAGGTGCTGCAATCGGGAGGGAATGCCGCCGACGCCGCCATCGCGGCCAGCGCGGTGATCGGAGTGACCGAGCCGATGAGCTGCGGGATCGGCGGCGATTTGTTCGTGCTGTATTGGGATGCGGACAAAAAAAAGCTGCACGGCCTCAATGCCTCGGGTCGAAGTCCCGCCAAGCTCTCTCGAACCGCGTTTCGGGAAATGGGACTGGATGAAATTCCCCCGGACGGTCCA
>JAPLOC010001031.1 GCA_026692825.1 Planctomycetota bacterium
CACGATTCTCGATCATCTCACGCGAGTCGCCGCTGGTCGCTGGTCGGCCCGGCAGGCGGTCGAAGGGGCCTTGTCGCGGTGTGATGCGTTGGAGGAGGAACTTCACGCCTGGGTCCATCTCGATCGATCGGGGGCGCTGGAGCAGGCCGACCGACTCGACGCCGCCAGGTCGCGCGGCGAAGCGATTGGCCCGCTATTTGGCGTGCCGGTCGCGATCAAAGATTTGTTCGATCTCGCGGGCCAACCGACGGGGTGTGGATCGCGATTGCAGGAAAGCGGTCCCGCCGCGGAACGCGACGCGCCCCTGGTGGCCCGACCAGCAGCAGCAGCAGCAGCAGCAGCTTCGCCTGCTTTGATCCTCCACGCACGCGCAATCCCTGGAACGTCGACCGCACACCCGGCGGGTCATCCAGTGGCTCCGCAGTGGCAGTCGCGACGGGTATGTGCCTGGCGGCGCTGGGTTCGCAGACCGGCGGCTCAATCACCCGCCCCGCGTCGTTTTGTGGGATCGCGGGATTCAAGCCGAGCTTTGATCGACTGCCAATTGAAGGGGTGTATCCGGTCGCGAGCAGTCTCGATCATCCGGGACCGATGGCGCGAACGGTCGCCGACCTGCAACTGCTCAATCGCGTGCTGTCGCTCTCCAGCCAGACACCGGAATGGGATCCACTGCAGACTCAGTCAAAGCCCCCGCGGACGATCGGCGTCCTGCGGGGATTGTTCCAGGAGAAAGCGGAAGCCGACTGCTGGAACGTGTTTGAACGGACGCTCACCAAATTGCGGGAGGCGGGGGCCGATGTTCGTGAATGCCGACTCCCGCCACTGTTCGACACGGTGATCGCCGCGCACCGCGCCGTGATGATCACGGAAATCGCCTCCCATCACGAAAGTCGTCTTGCCGCGCATCCCGACGACTACCTCCCCGGCATGCGGAGCCTGATCGAAGAGGGGATCCGGGCGCGCGGGGTGGACTATGTGCGGGCGAAGTCACATCAGACCGCGCTCAAGGCCGCCCTGCGTGACTGTTTCGACGAGTTCGATTTGCTGGCGTGCCCTGCGACGCGTGGCGGTGCCCCGACGCGCGAGACGACCGGAGATCCGTCGTTCAACGCTCCCTGGAGTTACACCGGGTTGCCAACCGTCACGCTCCCCATGGGGGTTGACTCAGCCGGCCTGCCACTGGGACTGCAATTGGTGGGAAAACGGGACGGCGACGCCGACCTGTTGTCGATGGGGGTCTGGTGCGAAAACTCGTGCTGACCGCCTGTTCATAATCTGGTACGCTCCGGCAGGCTCGTTCGTGTGCCGCTGGCGGTCGTTGGTGCCAGTGGACGGCTGGCCCCGTTGGTCGTGAATGGAGTCTCGATCGGATGTGTTCGCCACTGCTTTCCGTCTTCCGCTGTGCTGTGTTGTGTGCCTGCGCGATGGGTGCCGCGCCGCGGTTCGCGTTCGCACAGAATGGGTCGCCCACCGGGCCTGCGGTCGTGACCCCCTTGCAGGATGACGCGCAACTGCATGATGTCCACCTGGTCGGCAAAGATCTGGCCTGGGGAGTGGGTGATCATGGCGTCATTTGGGCCTCGAACGATGGGGGCAAATCGTGGGCGCTGCAATCGAGCGGGGTATCGGCACCGCTCCACTCGGTCTGGTTTCTCAATCGCCGGGAGGGGTGGATTGTCGGTGGTGAGACCGAACCATTCACCCACCGCACGCGCGGCGTCGTGCTGCACACTACCGACGGTGGCGACCACTGGGAGTTGATCTGGCCGAGGTCGGATCAAACCGTTTCAACCAAATCCGAACCGGAGGAAGCCGAATCGGGAGGCTCGTTTCAATTCAAGACTCCCCCGCTCGCGCAGGACGTGGAAGGGGTCGACGATCTCCCCGGCCCGGAACTGGTCACGCGGCTGCCGCGATTGCGGCGGGTCCGATTCTTCACACCGAAGCTGGGCTTGGCCGCTGGAGTTCCCGACGCGACTTCACCCGGAGGTGTTTTCCGGACAGATGACGGCGGCCTTTCGTGGCGTTCGCTTTCAGGAGATATCGGAGAAGAATGGCTCGGTGCCGACTTCGCGAATTACGACACGGGTGTCGTTGTCGGACTGCGGGGCGAAACGGCCCGCGTCGTGGGCCGCAAAGTCGACCGCAGTCGCCGGCCGTCCATCGGCAATCGCGGACTGTACGACGTCGCGCTGACTTCGGCGCAGGTGGGCTGGCTGGTGGGAGATGGGGGCCTCGTTCTAAAAACCACCAACGGGGGACTTGTCTGGCAGGCACCGGAGGAATCGCTGCCGGAAGATGTCCGCAAGCTGTTCGACTTTCGCGCCGTGGCGTGTCGCGGGGCCGATGTGTGGGTCGCTGGCGAACCCGGTGGCGTGATCTGGCATTCTCCCGACGGGGGTCAGTCGTGGGGGGCGCAACTGACGGGCCAACCGCTTCCAATCACCGCGATCCATTTCAGCGACGAACGATGCGGTTGTGCCGCAGGGGCACTTGGATTGATTCTGCGTACTAGTGACGGTGGAGCCACCTGGAAGGTCGTCCGGGGGGGCAAACGTCGGCTTGCGTTGTGGCAGTTGCATGGCCGTGGATCGCAAGTCCG
>JAPLOC010001032.1 GCA_026692825.1 Planctomycetota bacterium
CAAAGGACTGCCGCCCGATTGGGCGTGGCCCTCGCAGATCACGTCGTGCTGGTTGTTCCAGCCGGCGACGAATCGAGCCAGATTCAGCCTGTCATCCAGGCGTTACAGCAGTTGGCCCCGCACAGATCGACGGCGGTCATGAACTTCGCACTCCGTAGCGATCCGGGGCTGTTAATTCAGCCCGACCAGCCCGACCAACCCGACCACGACGAATTGACACAAGACGAGAATTGAGAAGCTTCAAAATGAGAATCAGTCTGATTGCCACAGTTTTAGCGACAGTCGCCTTGAGTGCGGTTTCTTCGGAAGCTGCGACCGTCTCCCCGGTTCAGTCCTCGGCGCGGCCGTTGGGGCTGAAGACGGTGGGACCGGTGATGCTGGGCGGCTCGGACGGCCGATCGAAGAAGTTCATGGTCGACGCCCTGCCGGCGATGAACAAGACCGCCCGTGATCGGGTTCCAGAAGGCAAGAACAACACTCCTTCGGGGCGAAACTCAATCAACCCCGGCGTCGACACCTCGCTGCTGAAACTCGACTACGACTACAACGTGCGGGCGTACTTCGTCGGGGAAGGGGCAGGCTACCACAACTCGTTCGGTTTCTACACCTCCGACTACGACCCGAAAAAGGGACTCAAGTCGACCGACGCCAAGTTGATTTTCCCCGACGCTTCGAGTTCCGCCTCGTACCTCGGAAGTGGGTCGGGCAAGCGCTCGTCCAGTGAACCGCTGCTCCCGGGTGACTTCGTTCAACTGGGTAAAATGAAATCGGGAACCCAGATCAATCCGTTCCTGATTTCCGACGGTGCCAATGGCGGGAAAGACGTGTACACCCCGTATGCTTCGAAAAACCCCGATGGAATCGAACACTTCGTCCTGATGACCGTGACCGCGATTCCGAACAGCCCCTACCTGCTGCTGGGGATCGAAGATCTCCGTGGTGGGGGTGACAAAGACTACAACGACCTCGTGGTCGCTTTGGACGTCGGCGTTCGTAACGTACTTGCGATCACTGGTGCCGCCGTCCCCGCTCCCCCTGCGGTCTGGGGTGGACTGGTCGCGATGGGCTGGGTGGTTGTCGCCCGAATCCGCGCTCGCCGCAACGCGACGCAAGAGGCCGTTGCCGCCTAAACAGCGACTGCTCTCAACAACTCCCACCGGAAACTGCGACGCGGGACTGAGGCTTCCTCAGACACGCGTCGCTTTTCGTTTTACGGTTTACCTATTTTGTCGTGTCGCAAACCGCGGTTTTCAATCCTTGAAAGTTCCTAAGTGACACCCCCCCCGGATTCTCGCAGCACATGGCGCACCGTCGCTCTCGGCCTGGACTGCAAGCTGATCGCGATGTGGGTGCTGTTCGCCGCCCCGTTCGTCGACCTGGGAGCCTGGCTGCTCGAATTGGGTCGGGAGGAAATCGAATGGTCTCTCATCGTCGTGCTGGGCATCGCAATGACAATCGACGCGATCGGTCGCACGTGCTGTCTGGCGGCTCCGATCCCGCAGCGATTCACGATTTGCGCATCGGTGATCCTGCAGTGGATTGGACTGATCGGTGCGGCGATTATCGGCCATCAGAGTTACGAAATCGGCATTCGCAGCGTGCTGACGGATCCGAGCGCGCCCCTGTTTGCCGTCGTCTTCCAGGGGCTGGCCGCCTTGCTGTTTACGGACTTTCTGGATCAGGTCGCGTTTGCCATTCGACGCCCGGAACTCCGTGAACGGGCCGACGTGCTGCGGTCGACACTCCGTCAGATCTTGGCGGGAACCGGCAGCCTGGCGGTCATTGGAGTGGTTATCGTTTTCGTCGCCGTCATCGTCACGGTCTGCACCTGCGGCGCGGGCTATTACGCGTCGATCCTATTGGGAGCCGTGACTTTGATTCCTATTGTGGCGTTCATCCTCTACGTGGTCGTGAAGATGTTTTTCGAGTACGCCGTTGTCATCAGTCGACTTCGCGTCGCGGTTCTGGAGTATGCGAATCGCGCGTGACGGGGCGGGTGGAGACCGGCCGGGGTTATCCACTTCAGGGGACGGAAAACCGGCAATGCGCGACGAGCCGCGACTTTCATTTGTCATTGCCGGCGAACGAAATTGCCTGAATCAAATAGTCGAGTTCCGCGTCGATTTCCTGCATGAGTTCAGGGCCGTCCTCCGCACGTCGAGGGAGGATGAAGGAACAGCCGGAACAAGCTCTCGCACTCCACACGCACCCGCTTGCGATTACGGACTTCCCCGAATTGTTGCGGCCGACGCCACAGCGTCCCGTCGCGAATCGATGGCGTTCCTCCAGGAGTCAACCAACGGAGGACGCCTCGAAATTCATGGAACGCATTGGCAATCCCTTGAAAACCTATCTTGACCTGCCACCGGCATCCAC
>JAPLOC010001033.1 GCA_026692825.1 Planctomycetota bacterium
GGCGGCGGAGTCGGCGGGGGCGATCCTCGACAGTTTTCCGGACGAAAGATTATGGTCGAGTCAGCGGAGTGACTGGATCCGCTACTGGGGTCGGCAGTGGCCTCCGTTCCTGGATGAACTAAAACGGCAACGGCCGAACGACACGTTGTTGCGAACTGGCTTGGCCCGTTCGCTGGCGCAGCGGGGTGAATGGGACAAATCGGCCGACGCGTTTCTCGACGTGATCGAACGCTGCCCCATTTCCGAAGAGTGGTTTGAATGCGTGGTGGTGTTGACCGTCGCGGGCCGAACTGCCGACCGGGACCGGATTCTGCGGATACTGGCGGGCCAAACGAAGAACATCGACCCGCAGCAGGACGGGTTCTTTTTGGCGAGGACATTCAGTTCGGTGCCCAACGACGCCGTCAACAGGAACAAAGTCGTCGAGTGGGGTAAGGCGGGAGTGGGAAATCCCCCGCTTCCCTGGACGCTGCACACTTTAGGGATGGCGTATTTGCGTAGTGGTGACCTCGGCGAGGCACGTGCGGCCTTGGAGGGTTCACTCGCGATGGGCTGGAGTCCCTGGGGAAATTCGATCAACCAGTTCGGATTGGCGCTGATTTCGCAACTGGAGGGAGATCACGAAACCGCGCTGGACCTGATTACTCGTGCGGACGCCGCCTGGACCCAGGTCGGTCGCGACGAATTGTTGTCGGGCAACATCGCGCCGACGGAGTGGATGGAATTTCAGGCATTGAAGATCGAAACGGGGCGGATGACCAAGGCCCCCTGACACCGGCCCTGACGCCCCCGCCGCGAAGTCGGCGGGCAATGTGGTATCATGGAGCCACAACGCGGGACTCCCGGAATTCGCCGGGAGTTGTCGCAGTCGGCCTTGGCCGTGCGTGGATCGCCATGAATTCCGCAGATCAACCGTCGCCCCCCGAAACGCCGCAGCCAGCGCCAACGGTCTGGGTTCAATCCCTGTCGCGGGCGATCTGGCTGGCGGTGTGGCTGCGGAAACTGGTGGTTCTGATCCTGGGATGTTCCGTGGTTGCCGTCGGGGTGGTGATGATTGTCACCCCCGGCCCAGCGATTGTGGTGATACCGGCGGGGATCGCGATTCTGGCGACCGAGTTTTTCTGGGCGAAACGGCTGCTCGGTTGGGTGCGGGAGCGGATCTCGCGCCGCCTGAATTCAACCGCCAAAACGCCCGATCCCCCCTGATTTTTCGTCGACTTCCGTACATGGTCTCCCCCTGCGGGCGATTTTCGCTAGAATAGCGAGTTCGGTTCGATTCAGTCTCCCCGCCGCCCGACAGGATGGCAGGCGGTTCTCTGTTGGTAGTTGTCGATGGACCCCCGCTTCATTCGGAATTTCTCGATCGTCGCTCATATCGACCACGGCAAAAGCACGTTGGCCGACCAGTTGCTGCTGCAAACCGGCACCATCACGCAGCGGGAATTTCGCGATCAGATCCTCGACGATCTCGACGTTGAACGCGAACGGGGGATCACCGTCAAGGCCCGGGCGGTCGCGATCAATTACGAGCAGGATGGACAGGTCTACGAACTGAACCTCGTCGATACGCCGGGGCATGTCGACTTCCATTACGAGGTCTCGCGCAGTCTGGCCGCCTGTGAAGGGGCGCTGCTGCTGGTCGACGCCTTCCAGGGTGTACAGGCTCAAACCGTCGCGAACGCCTACGCGGCGATCGAATCGGACCTCGTGATCATTCCCTGCATCAACAAAATTGACCTGCCCGTCGTCCGCACTGCGGAGGTGCTGGACGAAATGAATTCGGTTTTGGGGATTCGCCCGGAAGAGGTGCTGATGGTCAGCGGCAAGTCGGGAATTGGAATTTCCGACGTGTTCCGCGCCATCGTCGAACGGATTCCCGCCCCCAGCGGCGACTCCACCGCCCCGCTCAAGGCGATGATCTTCGACGGCAAGTACGACAACTACCGGGGCGTCGTCACCTACGTGAGGATGCGTGAGGGGCGCTTGCGCAAGGGGATGAAGATCGCCCTGATGCGCAAGGGAACGTCGCATGAAGTTCTGGAAGTCGGGCAGTTCCGCCCCAACATGGCCCCCTGCGATGAACTCGGCCCGGGTCAGGTCGGCTACTTCATCGCCGGCATCAAGGAGTTGGGCGGGGTCCACGTGGGCGACACCGTCACCGAGGCGAACCGCCCCGCGTCCGATCCTTTCCCCGGGTACAAGCAGCCGCAGCAGATGGTGTTCTGCGGGATGTACCCGATCGAAAAGACCGACTTCGAAAAACTGCGCGACGAACTCTCCAAAATGAGTCTCAACGACGCCAGCTTCACGTTCGTTCCCGAAACGAGCGACGCGTTGGGTTTCGGATTCCGCTGCGGCTTCCTGGGGATGCTGCATATGGAGATCATTCAGCAACGGCTGGAAAAAGAGGCGAACATCGACCTCATCCAGACCGCTCCCAACGTGACGTACGAACTGTTGATGATGGATGGCGAGATCCAGAAGATCGACAATCCGCAGGACGTCCCCAACACCGGGGGAATCAAAGAATTCCGCGAACCGATCGTGAAGGTGAACTTCATCCTTCCGGTCGACGGGATCGGCCCGATTATGCAGTTGTGCGCCGATCGCCGCGGGATCTACAAGAGTACCGAGTATCTCGGGACAACCCGTGCGCAACTGGTTTATGAATTGCCTCTGGCCGAGGTGATTTACGACATGCACGACCGGCTGAAGAGTATCACGCGCGGGTACGGCACATTCGATTACGAGATTATCGGCTTCCGTCCCGCCGACCTGGTGAAGGTCGACATTCTGGTGAAAGGGGTGCGGGTGGACGCGCTGGCGTCGATCATGCACCGCGACAACGCGGAACGTGCAAGCGGCTTAAAGAGGAAATCTCGAAACATCAGTTCGAGATTCCCATCCAGGCCGCGATCGGCACCCGCATCATCGCCCGTGAAACGATCGCCGCCCTGCGGAAAAACGTCACCGCGAAGTGCTACGGGGGGGACATCACCCGGAAGCGAAAACTGTGGGCCAAGCAGCGCGAGGGCAAGAAACGCCTCAAGCAGTTTGGCGAGGTCGAAATTCCCCAGAAGGCGTTCCTGTCGGTGCTGGACGTCAGTGACGACATGTGAGGAAATTCAACTCTTTCTCCGAAAGACTGCCTTTCCAGCCTGCGTAGCATCTTCTACCTTTGAGGGCATGTCCACGCTTTTCTCCTCGCCGCAGCCCCAGATCATTCTGCTGGGCACTGGCACCAGCACCGGGGTTCCCATGCTGGGGTGCCATTGCCCGGTCTGTTTGTCGACCGACCTTCGCAATCATCGGACCCGCACCGGAGTGCTGGTTCAGGCCGGTCGAGGGAACTTTTTGATCGACGCCTCGCCAGAACTCCGGTTGCAGTTGCTCCGCGAGAAAATCGACCTGGTCGAAGCCTGTGTCTTCACCCATGAACACGCTGACCACACCTTCGGTCTCGATGATCTCCGATTGTTCGGCTACCACCTGAATCGGGCGATTCCGCTGTACTGTGAACCACGGGTCGAACAACGGATCCGCCAGGCGTTTGAGTACGCCTTCACCGAGCCATTCCCGAATACCCATGCCGGTGCGACCCCCCGGTTTGAAATTCACTCGATCAGCGAGCCCCCCTTTGAAGTACTTGGGACGGAAGTCATTCCGATCCGACTGTGGCACGGGAAGCTCCCCATATTCGGCTACCGCATTCGCAACCTGGCCTTCTGCACCGACGTCAGTCTCGTTCCGGATGAGAGTTGGCAACTCCTGGAAAATCTCGACACGCTGGTGATTGGTGCTTTACGCGACAAACCGCACCCGACCCACTTCAGCATCGGGCAGGCGCTCGAAGTTGTTGAACGAGTCCGGCCGAAACAAACCTACCTGACCCATTTGTCGCATCTGCTCGACTACCACGCGACCAACGCCCGATTGCCCGCAGGGGTAGAACTCGCTTACGATGGACTGAAGATTCCGTTGTGAGATTGCTGTCCCGTTCCACTCGCCGACCGGCGAATACCCTCCTCATGCGCGACCACGACACGGCGATGCTGGCGTACGCCAAGCTCGCCGGCCTTTCCCAAAGCCGCGGTCAGTTGCCACCGCGCGACCGATTCCTGTTATTGGCGGGGGTCGAGGCGTTGCGGGCCGGTTATCCCCAGGTCGCCGAGCGGTGTCGGGAATTGATCCTGACCAACAATCGGCACCACATGGTCGGAAAGTTTGAATCGTTCGCGCAGGCGGCGATCGATGCCGAATTTCTGCGGCTTCACGCCCAGATCGAACGGGGATGCCCGTTTGAAAAAGCCGAACATCTGCTCGCCGGCCTCGATCTGACACCCGACCCGCCGGTGCTGTCGGCCGATCTGCGACCGGGTGAATACGCCCTGCTACTGCTGGGGCGTTCAGAATCTCGCACCGAGCCGCTAAACTGATCCCGTCCTCCGGCCCGGAATTCCCGGCCGTACCATTTCGCCAGAGAAAACTCACTGACAATGTCCGCCACCGCCGTCATCGGGCTCCAATGGGGAGACGAAGCCAAGGGAAAAATCGTCGACCTGCTGACCGATCAGCATGATGTGGTCGTTCGCTACCAGGGAGGGAACAACGCGGGGCATACCGTCGTGTTCGGCGGCAATACCTATAAATTGTCGCTGCTGCCCGTGGGCGTATTGAGGCCTGAGATCACGTCAGTGATCGCGACCGGCGTGGTGATCAACCCAGCGGCGCTGCTGGGTGAGATTGATCAACTGCGGGCCCGCAATGTGCCGCTGGGTGACAATCTGTTGATCAGCGACCGCGCCCACGTGATCTTCCCGTGGCATATGGCCGAGGAAGCCGCTTTTGAGGCAGCCCGCGGGGGGAACGCGATCGGCACGACCATGCGGGGCATCGGCACCTGCTATCGCGACAAGGCGGGACGGACGCACGCGATTCGGGTGGGCGATCTCATGTATCCCGATCTGCTCCGCAGCCGCATCGCCGAGGTGATCGAACAGAAGACCCCGGTCCTGCGGGCGCTCAACCCGGCGACCCCGGCCCTGGATGTCGCGAAAATCACCGAAGATTACCTGGGTTACGCCGAACGGTTGCGACCCCATGTCACCGACACCACCGCCTGGCTCCACAAGGCGCTCGCCCAGAACAAGCGACTGCTGTTCGAAGGAGCTCAAGGAAGCCTGCTGGACGTCGATCATGGAAGTTATCCGTTCGTGACGTCGTCGAGCAGCTCGGGCTGCGGGATCCATTCCGGCAGCGGTGTCCCCGAGCGGCAGATCAGCAAGATGATCGGCGTGGTGAAGGCCTACACCACGCGGGTCGGTGGAGGACCATTCCCAACCGAATTGCTCGACGCCACCGGTCAGCACATTCGGGACGTCGGTCGCGAGTACGGCACGGTGACGGGACGCCCCCGGCGGTGTGGCTGGTTCGATGGCGTCGCCACCGGTTATGGCGCGCGGATCAGCGGGATCGATTGTCTGTCGGTGATGCTGCTCGACGTGCTGGCGCAGCTTGACGAGCTCAAGGTCTGCACGGCGTACGAAATCGACGGCGAACGGACGACCGATTTTCCCAGCCACATCCAGCAACTGGCGAAAGCGAAGCCGGTGTACCGCACACTTCCGGGCTGGAAACGGGACATTTCGGGAGTCCGCAAGCTCGCGGATCTTCCCAAAGAGACCCGTGCCTACCTCGACACATTGTCGGAACTGATGCAGCTTCCCGTATGGCTGGTTTCGATTGGTCCCGATCGGGAACAGACGATTCTTTGCTGATCCGTGGGGATACCTTCCCATGACCTTGTCACTCGCGGAACGCCAGATTCAAAACCGCACGCGGCGGGCGCTGCGGTTTATTGGCGCGTCGTTGGTGGTGTACGTGGTCGCGGGACTCGTGGCGGCCGCCGCTTTGCGATGGCTCCCTGAGTCGCGTCGCGCGAACGAGGCGATGTTTCCGCCGGTCTTCGCGGTCACATCGGCTCTGCTGGTCGCGGGGAGCGTTTGTCTGCACCGCGCGATTGGTTTTGTGAAACGGGAGAAGCAGCGGGAGTTTCGGCAATCGCTGCTCGCCGCC